>JAEMRB010000084.1:2854-4025 GCA_016463555.1 Chloroflexota bacterium | reverse complement strand
CGCTGACCATCGGGCGCTTCGCGCTCCGCTACGACTTCACGGACCTCGCGGGCCTCACCGACTCGATCGGCCTGAACGCGCAGCGCCTCGCGGAGAGCATGGTCGGTTCGACGGTCATGGCCTTCCAGAACGCGCTCTGCGACGTGACGGACGGGTTCACGACCACGGCTGGCGTCTCGGGCGTCGACATGAGCGTGGACGACTTCTACTCCGCGCAGTTCGCCCTCACGCTCGCCAGCGTTCCCGGCCCCTACATCGCCATCCTTCACCCCCGCCAGCTCGCCGACTTCCAGTCGAGCCTCCGCGCGGAGTACGGCGCGACCCAGTACGTCATGGCCACGCAGGACATGTTGAACATCAAGGGCCAGGGCTTCGCTGGCATGTTCAACGGCGTCGACATCTTCGTCTCCTCGCGCGTCCCCACGGCGAACTCTGGGGCCGACCGTGCGGGCGCGATGTTCGGTCGCGGCGCCGTCGGCTACGTCGAGGGCTCCCCGTTCCCCATCGTCGGCGCTGCTGGCGTGGTGACCCCGGCGGGCACGCCTGTCGTCGTGGAGTTCGACCGCATCGTCGGCGGTGGTACCACCTCGATCCTCGCGAGCTACTACCTGGGCATCGGCAAGCTCCAGGACGCGATGGGCGTCTCGATCATCACCGACGCGTGAGCGTCATCATCTAGCTAGGAGAGCACGTGGCCGTCACCTTCACCGACACAACCAACGCCGCCGGACCGACCTTCGCTGGTCGTCCCGCTACGCAGACGGCGGGAGGAGCTCCCAAGCTCAATCTCCCGACGAACGCGCAGTGGTGGTACATCTGGCATCCCGCGCGTTGGCAGTGCATCGACGGAGAGTGGCTGCCCGTGCTCGCCCAGCTGCGGGCCACCCCTGGCGTGAACGCCGTCGACAAGGACGGCGACACGTCGGGGGCGGAGACCAAGCTTCGTCGAGAGCACTGGACCGTGATCCCGTGGGACGTAATCGAGGGCGGGTACGTCACCGAATACGATGGGGTGCGGGGTCCGGTGCGCCTGTCGCGGTGGGAAACCCCGCGCATGGTGGCGGGGCAGGTGGTCATCACGCCCGACGAGACAGGCTACCGGGAGTTCCTCCGGGGGCTTGTCTCGTCGGGTGTGGTCCGCGCCCCCGACCCCTACACGACCGACGCGATC
>JAEMRB010000084.1:2476-2844 GCA_016463555.1 Chloroflexota bacterium | reverse complement strand
ACGACCCGGAAGCCGCTCGCCGCCTCGAGGCCGATAAGGCCCTCCTAGCGCAGATGGACTCCGCGAAGGTCCCCACCGCGCAGTCGCGCAAGGGGCGCGCATGAGCGAGCGCAAGGATATCAGGGACGCCAAGGATCGGTTCGCCGAGACCCTCGTCCGTAACGGTATGCGCCCCGAGCTCGCCGAGAAGAAGGCGAAGGAAATGGCGCAGAAACACGACAACAAGCAGAGCCGCTAGCGCCAGCTAGCATCGGAGCCCCCGATGGCCGTCAAGACCTCCCAGAACATGCGTAGCGGCGTCGCAGCTCTCGGGTACGTCGTCAAGTCGACCCCGTCTCAGGACCCCACCGCTGCACCCACCGTGACCT
>JAEMRB010000084.1:1397-2466 GCA_016463555.1 Chloroflexota bacterium | reverse complement strand
GACTGAGCCCAACGGCTCGATCTTCCTCCGTACGGACGGCGCCAACGCGGACCAGGCGATCTACGCGCGCATCGGCGGTAGCTGGGTGGCGATGAAGGGCGCGACCTAATGTCGAGCTCCGACACGGAATACGCGCCGCGGTTCTCCATTCCGGAGTTCATCGAGCGTGGTCGCGACAACAAGATCACCGCTCCGGTCTACCGGAACGGTGCTCTGGTTTCGCCCGTGTCGGGCACTGTATCCGTCTACAAGGCGGACCAGACTGTCGTCGTCAACGCCGCGGCGGTGACCATCGTCGCGAGCGTGGCGACCTTCACGATCCCGGCGGTGTCCATCGGCTCACTCGTCCTCGAGGACGGGTGGCTTGTGGAGTGGACGCTGACGATGCCCGACGGCGTCGCTCACGTCTTCCGGCGGGACGGCGCTCTCGTCCGTCGCCGCCTCTACCCTGTCATCGCGGATATCGATCTGCTCCGTCGTCACCGCGACCTCGGGCAGCTTCGCGAGGCGGGCGTGACGTCGTACCAGGACTACCTCGACGAGGCGTTCTGTATGATCGAGAACCGCCTGATCGGTGGCGGCAAGCGCCCCTATCTGGTGATGTCTCCCGCGGCGTTTCGCGAGGCGCACGTGTGCCTCTCGCTGCATCTCATCTGGAACGACTACGCCACGTCGGCGGGCGATACCTCGCGCTATCAGCAGCTCGCCGACTCTTACGGTCAGGCGTACGAGAACGCGTGGCAGCAGCTGACGTTCCACTACGACGTCACCGACGAGAACGTCGTGAACGTGGACCGTCGCAACTCGGGTAGCCCGACGCTCTGGCTCAACTCGACGGGTGTGCAATACCCCCTCGGGTACCGAGGCATCCGGTCGTGAAGACGCGCGCAGAGGTTCGCGCTGCCTTCGACGCTCAGGTTGGGGCGCTCTCGGGCTGGACGCGTTCCCGCTTCGCCGCGGACGTCTTCGGACGTGACGTGCAGGGGCTTATGGGCACGGGCAAGCTCTACGCTGTGGGCCTCGGCGACACAAACAACCGGATGGGCGGCACCGGGAACGGCAGCAGGCG
>JAEMRB010000084.1:0-1387 GCA_016463555.1 Chloroflexota bacterium | reverse complement strand
ACGAGGGCGAGGCCGCGGGACAAGAGGTCATCGCGGCCTGCGAAGCCTACACCGCGACGTGGCCGGGCGAGCTCAAGGTTCAGCTTCAGACGGTTACATCGGAGGTCACCGATAGCGGGGAGTGGTTCCTCGGTACGGCGACCTTCCTCGTCCTTCACGCTCTCCCCATCTCCTAGGAGGCTCCCGTGGCTCTCTCCTCTGTGGTCAAGAACTTCCGCGATGGCACGCTGGTCATCTCCGACGCGACGACGCCCACCCCGATCACCCTCACCGTGCAGTATGAGGCGGGCGACTTCAGCCTGTCCGGCTCTAACGAGGGGAACACGGAGGTCACGACGTACCTGGACCGCGGCGAGCTCGGCACGCTCCGCAAGACCAACCGCCTCTTCCCGAGCGGGTCGTTCACCGCGCACTTCACGGACATCCGGTCGGCTGAAAAGACCCTGTGGGCGCTCGCCACGTGGTCGGGTCCGTTCGCTACTGGCGTGTCGTCCATCGTCGGAAGCGACGTGAAGGTCTACAAGACTCTCGTTTGGACCATCGAAGGCACGAACTTTGGCGACGCCGCCGACCACATCCTCACGCTGGGCGATGTCCGCATCGATTCCGTGGACGTGGCGGAGGGAGACCCGAACTCCTACACGATCAACTTCACTGTGTACGGTACGGCGATCGCCAGCTAGCGCGTTGCGCGACGTGCAAGTAGGACGCCTCTCGGCTATGGCTGAGGGGCGTTCTAGTATCCGGAGGTTCAATGTCCGTCGTCGTTCAGCTCGGTGCCCACTCTGTCTCGCTTCGTGCACCGCCGTCCTCGATGGTCCGGCGCGAGGTCGCCGTCGCGATGTCGACCTCCCCTCTGCGCGGTCTGTGCGCCGCCCTGGGCGTGTGCTGGGGCGGAAAGGCGCTGAAGGCCAAGTACGCGTACCAACCCCTTCCCTACGGTGGCGAGGTGTTTGACGAGCTCATGGCCCTCGGCATTCCCGAGGGCGACATCTACGAGGCGGGCCAGAAGGCCCTCGCGCTCTGTGTCGAGGTCCCCACCGAGGAAGCCGTCGCGCGTGCCGAGGGTTTTACCGCTCCGCAGACGGAGCCCTCGACGCCGTAGCGATGGAGATCGGCCTGACGTGGTGCGGTGACCCCGACGCGTTCTGGTCGTGGCCCATCGAGACGCAGGAGCGCGTCCTCGGGTGGTACCGTGCGCGCCAGCCTGCGCCGAAGAAGCGCAAGCGGGCATTCCAGCCACGCGAGAATGATACGATAGACCCGGCGGCGCGAGCCTTCTGGGGGTTGTAGTGCAGGTCAAGGTCAAGCACGGCAACGTGACCGCGGAGCTCTCGGGCACGCTAGAGACGCACCTTCAGCGCGTGGTCGACACGGTCTATGCAGA
>JAEMRB010000083.1 GCA_016463555.1 Chloroflexota bacterium | reverse complement strand
CGTTACTCCGCGGCGGCGGCGAGTTTTGCGGCGATGGCGGCACGAGCCGCCTGGCGATCACTGAAGTCGATCCCCTCCATGTCGCCTGGGGCGAGGCCGGCGGCCCAGCCGCGCGAGGTGCGCTTCCCGTCGGCGGCGTAGCGGTCGGCGACCATCAGGTCGAAGGCCTGGACGCTCGCCTCCAGTTCGGTGTAGCGGCCTGGCGGCAACATGGATGAGGCGGTGCCGCGCTGCTGCAGTTCGCACACGTGCCAGTCCTGGCGGTTGGTCATGTCCCAGAAGCCGTGCGCATCAGAGAAGTCGTAGTCGGGGAGCTTGATGGTGTCGGGGTGCAGGTACCAGTCGCAGACGACGCGCGATCGACCTGGGCCGAGCGGCTCGATCATGTGCACCATCAGGTAGTCGGGGTGGAGTGAAAGCAGCAGGTTCGGCCAGACGGCGAAGTACTGGATGCGCTTCGCGTCGGTCTCGGTCATCCCCTTGAGCCATGGGCGCGAGTGCGATCCCTTGTCGAGTCCCATGGTGAGCGCCTCGCCGACGAGCGGCTGCCAGCCGCCCTTCCACCAGCCGCGCGCCGGAATATCTTCACCAAGGTCGTAGGGGGTGAGCGCATTCAGTTGTGGATGCACACCAGGGCAGTGATAGCACTCGGAGTAGTTCTCGACGAGGATCTTCCAGTTCGCCGCGACGTCGTACGTCTCGCGCTTGGCGAGTCGCAACGGCGCAAAGTCGAAGCGCGCAAACACGTCAACGAGATCATCGAGGTAGGTGAGGAGCGGCTCGGCCTCCTTGTCGAGCGTCAGGAAGACAAATCCTTGCCACGTCTCGCAGCGCAGCGGCACCAGGTCGTAGTCGCCAGGGTTAAAGCGCTTCAAATCTTCGGTGTGCTTCGCCTTTAGCAGCTTCCCATCAGGGCCGTAGACCCAGGCGTGATACGGGCAGACGATCTTCTTCACCTCACCGCAATCTGGCTTGCCGTCAGTTGGCCCCTCAATGAGGGTGGCGCCGCGATGGCGGCAGGCATTGATGAAGGCGTGCAGCTTCTTGTCCTCGCCGCGCGAGATGATCACCTGCTCGCCGGCGAACTCCAAGAGTCGGTAGGAGCCAACGTTTGGCGTCTCCTCTTCGCGGCCGACGCAGCGCCACTCGTGGCGGAAGATCTCCTGCGACTCCCAGTCAAAGATCGCCTGGTCGTGGAAGACGCGAGGCGGGAACATGTCGGCCTCGTCGAATGAGCGACGCACGGCAGCGATGGCGGCCGGGTCGAGCGGGGCGGGGCGCTTCGCAATAATCATGCCGCTATGGTGCCACGCCGCGGGGCTATTTGAGGGGGGCGTTGAGGGTGTAGACCCCTCCGCTGCGGTCGGTGACCGTGATGGAGACCAGCCCCTCACGGTTGAGCGTCGCCTTGCCCGTGCTCCCTGCGTCGTCACTCAAGGCGAGGTTGCCGTACGCCCGCACCGTGGTACCCCGGAGCGAGGGGGCGAGCTCGGTCGTGACGGTCCCCCGCGCCTCACCGCGCCAGACCAGGAGCGGCGCGCCGCGCCCCCGCGCCGTTTCAAAGGAGAACTGCGACGGAGCCGCCATGCCGAGCCCGCGCAACCCAACTGTTGTTCCGAGGATGCGTTCGTTGCCGACGAAGCGCCCAATCCCCGCAACCTCGGCCGTGATCTCCGCGGCGAGATCGCCGCGTGCGCCGACCGACCGCGCGGTGATGACCGATGAAGTCTCTCGGTCCTTTTCCGTGGCAGAGCGCTCGCTTGAGAAGCTCGGCTGTCGATACCCACGCCCGTAGCTGGTCGACGCTGCGACGGCGTAATAGGCGAAGCAGACGAGCGCCGCAGCGGGGATTGGCCCGCCTGGTCGCCGAACGGCAAGGAGTTGCTGCAGCGGCTCCAAGATCACGGTCTTGGCGGCGCGGCGGGCGAGGTACTGCAAGAAGGTCGTGCCATCCGTCTCATAGTCGGCGCGGGCGTCGGCGCTCGGACGGAACGGGGTGCGCGTGAGGCGTTCGTTCAGCTGCTCTTTCATTTGTCCATCCTACGCCTTCCCCGTGGTGCTGCCGCTACACTCCTGCAGATGTCCACCAGAGTCGTACCTCGAGTCGCTACCCGTGCCGCTACCACTGACCTTGCGATCGCCGCCGCACTCTGGGGCGGCATGTATGTGGTCTCAGCGGAAACCTTCGCCGCGATCCCACCGGCAACTCTCGGCCTACTTCGCCTGGCAATTGGTGTCGCGGCCCTTGCCACATTCGCCGCCCTTCGTGGCGAGTCACTCGGATGGGCGAAGGCACCGAAAGCTGCGGTGTTGCGTGCCGGCGCCGCCGTTGCTGCGTCAATCCTCTTGCAGTTCGCTGGCACCGCCCTCACCTCTGCGGTTGAGGGGTCGGTGGTGACGATGGCAACCCCAGTCTTCGTTCTGATCTTTGGTCGCCTCCTGGAGGGGATTCGCGTGCCGCGACAGGCGTGGCTCGGCATTGCCCTTGCGGCGATTGGCGTCGCTGCACTGGCGCTCCGCAGTAGCGGTGGCGACGACCTTGTCGCCGATGCGAGTGCCAGCCGGTTGCTGGGCATTGCGATGTTGATTGGTGGTGGTGCAGCGTGGGCGCTCTTCTCAAGTCTCGGGCGACCGATCGTTGCCGCGGTGGGCGCCCGCAACGCCGTGACGCTGAGCGCCGGGTTAGCGATCCCGATGATGGTTCCGTTCGTTGTGGCGGAGCTTGCGGTTGGTGGTATTGACCTCGCGGCGGCCACGACGCCAAGCACGCTGCTCGCCGTGCTCTATCTCGGCGTTGGGGCCACATCGATCGGCTGGAGCTGCTGGTACCGCGGCTATGCGGCGGCACCGCCGCGACTCTCCGCCGGCGTCCTCTTCTTGCAGCCGCTCGTTGCTGCCGCGCTCGGCGTCGGCCTGCTCAGCGAAGCACTTGATGGAGGGCTGGCGCTTGGCGCACTCTTCCTGCTCGGCGGTGTGGCGATGATCTCCTTTGAGCGCGCCAGCAGCACAAAGCAGAGCCGCGTGCGATCGTAGGGGGGATGGACGACCTTCGACGCTATCGCGCCACCCCGCCACCCATCACCGGCGTCGCCGCAATTACGACGGCCGACAACGGCGAGGTACGCAACCCAGACCCAACCGATCGTGCCGCCTGGCGCGAGTGGGTCTCGGCATCGAAGACGCGCAACTGGCTGCGCCGCGATCCGCTTCTTGACTGGCTCGAGGTGCACGGCACCAGCAAGGGCTTCGCGAAAGATGTGGGTGCCGATGCCGACCCACCAAGCCCATATGACTTGCGCGAGTTGCTCTTTGCGCAGGGGAATCGCTTTGAGAAGCGGATGTTCGAGATCCTTGAGCCGAAGGTCGCCTCGCACCGCATGATCTCTGATGGCTGGCAGGCAACACGCACGCTAGCCGCTGCCGAGGCCACCTTTGCCGCGATGCGCGAAGGGATTGAGCTGATCGAGCAGGCGGTGGTGCGCAATCCCGAAGATCGTACCTACGGCGCGATCGACCTGCTTGTTCGCAGCGATGCGCTTGCGCGACTGATCCCTGGCGTGATCGACCCGAGCGAGGCGGCTCTCTCTGCACCAGCCCTCGCCCCCGACGGAGGTGAGGCGCCGCCGTGGCACTACGTGGTGGTCGATGTGAAGTTCTCAACGCTCGATCTTTCGGTGAGCGGATTTGCTGGGAGTTCGCATCGGCACTATGCCGGCCAGGTACTCGTCTACACCGCCGCCATCGCGCGCCTACAGGGCTACTGCCCCGCAGATGCCTTCCTGCTCGGCCGTACCTGGATGAGCAGCAAGGGGCGGGGGAGTGGCGCACTCGAGCGACTCGCCCGAGTGCCGGTGGAGCGCGAGAGCACACGTGATGACGAGACTCCACTCGCTGTAGAGGTTGGCCGCGCCCTGGAGTGGATCCGCACCATGCGTCGTGATGGCGCCGCTTGGGATGCGCTGCCACGACCAACGCGCTCAGAGCTCTACCCGAACATGAACGCCGACCAAGACCAGCCGTGGAGCGAGGCGAA
>JAEMRB010000082.1 GCA_016463555.1 Chloroflexota bacterium | reverse complement strand
CGATGTCGCGGAGCATCTCCTTGCGTCGGTCGCCGAAGCCTGGCGCCTTCACCGCAAGCACCTGCACGGTGCCGCGGATCTTGTTCACCACGAGTGTGGCGAGTGCCTCACCGTCAACATCTTCAGCAACGATCAGGAGTGGTCGACCGGTGCCGACCGCCTTCTCAAGCGCTGGCAGTGCATCCTGCACCGCGGAGATCTTCTTGTCGGTGATGAGGATCGCTGGGTTGTCCAGCTGCGCCTCCATACGATCTGCATTGGTAACGAAGTACGCGGAGATGTAACCGCGATCGAACTGCATCCCCTCCGTGTACTCCTTGTCGAGGCCGAGCGACTGGCCCTCCTCAACGGTGATCACGCCATCCTTGCCGACCTTCCCCATCACTTCAGCGATCAGCTCGCCAACGCTTGGGTCTGCGGCGGAGATGGAGGCAACCGCGGCGATCTGCTCGCGTGTCTCCACCTTGCGGGAGTGCGCCTTGATCTCTGCAACAACGGCGGCGACCGCCTTATCGAGTCCGCGCTTGATCACCATCGGGTTTGCGCCCGCGGCAACGTTGCGAAGTCCTTCAGTGACGAGCGCCTGGCCGAGGACTACTGCGGTGGTCGTTCCGTCACCGGCGACATCGTCCGTCTTGGTGGCAACTTCCTTCAGAAGCTGCGCGCCCATGTTCTCAAAGTGATCTTCGAGCTCAATGTCGCGTGCAATCGTCACGCCGTCGTTGGTGATCGTTGGGGCGCCGAACTTCTTGTCGAGCACCACGTTGCGGCCCTTCGGGCCGATCGTCACCTTTACCGTGTCGGCGAGCTTGTCGATGCCGCGCTTGAGCGCTCGTCGTGCCGCCTCATCAAATACCACCTGCTTTGCCATTGGGTCTCTCCTTCTCTATCTACGTTGGGTTACTTGGGCCTTCGTGGAATTAGTCGATGACGGCCAAGATGTCCTTGGCGCCAACGATGAGGAACTCATCGCCATCGATCTTGAATTCGGTGCCGGCATACTTTGCGTGCAGGACGCGGTCGCCCACCTTCACGTCAATCGGCTCGCGCTTCCCGTCATCAAGGATGCGGCCTGGCCCAACGGCGACGACTTCGCCCTCCTGTGGCTTCTCCTGCACCGTGTCGGGCAGGATGATGCCGCTGGCAGTCTTCTCATCGCGCGGGACTGGCTTCACGACGACGCGGTCGCCGAGGGGTCGGAGTGCTGCCTTCTTGGCCATCGGTAGAACCTCCTTGTGGGCGGGTGTGCCGCCCCTGAACACTTGTGCCTACGCGAGCGAGGCACGTGCGGAGATGTTAGCACTCGAGGGCTTAGAGTGCCAACTCCAAGCGTGGAGGAGCGCCGCTCCCGCGTGGAAAAATGCGGTCGAAGTTCTCCGCAATGGCGCGAGCGAGCGGCTCAATCGGCTCGCCGCGACGCTCCGCGATCCACGCCAGGGTCAGGGCAACGTTGGCTGGCTCATTGCGGTGCGGATCTGGCGCCCCCGGCATGGTGAGCCACGGTGCGTCAGTTTCGGTCAACAGGCGATCGGGTGGAATCAACGCGACCCACTCCCCCGTTGCCGACTCCTCGGGGCGGAAGGCGAGTCCAGAGATAGAGACGGCCCCGCCGAGCGCGAGTGCCTCCTCGACGTAGGCGGCGCTCCCCGAGGCGCTGTGCAGGATGAAGGGGACCCGACCACCGAACGCCTTCGCGCCACCAGGCGCGCCGATCGCCGAGCGCTTGAGCGTTGCCAGGAGCTCTCGCTGTGCCTCATCACCATCATTGAGTGAGCGGCAGTGCAGGATCAGCGGCTTGCCGAGTGCCGCCGCGACATCGATGTGCGCCTCAAGGTTTTCGATCTGATCTGCGAGCGGCGCGAAGTCGCGCTTCGTGTCGATCCCCGTCTCGCCAATAGCTACCACGCGAGGGTCGGTCGCCCGCGCCAGCAGCGCATCGCGCCCCGGCGCGTCGGTGACTGCCGTATACGGGTGGATGCCAATCGCAAGGTCGGCCCACGGCAGATCTGGAGCGATCCGAAAGGCCCCCTCAGAGCTCTCGATGCCGTACGACGGAATCAGGAGTCGGACCACTCCCGCATCGCGTGCGCGCTGCGCGACCTGCTGGTAGTCGTCGTTGAAGCGATCGGCCTGCAGGTGCCCGTGTGCGTCAGTCAGCAGCGGCATCGAGCGCATCAGCCTCTAGTCGTGGGAAGAGTGGCTCTGGTGCGCCGAGTGGCCCGGCTGCACCGAGTGCCCCCCATGCGCCGATCTCGTCGAGCGGCGGACCGTTGTGCCCGTTCGCGTCGTACGGCCAGCTGCGCCCGAGTAGCGTCCAGATCTTTGCGGCGATGGAGGGCATCACCGGTGCGGCATAGAGGGAGATAAGGCGACACGACTCGAGAAGATCGCCAAGCACGCCGCGGAGTTTCTCCTCTGCAGCGGCATCACCGAGCTTCGCCGCTTTGGCGAGCTCCCACGGCTTTTCGGTATCGACGAACTTGTTCGCCACGCCGACGAAGCCCCAGAGCGCACCGAGCCACTCATGCAGTGCGTTTCGTTCGAGCGCTGCGATCGCCTCGCGTCGCGTCTCCTCCCAGGCGGCGCCGAGGAGCGATGCCGCCGCAGGTCGCGGGAGCGGCGCATCGGTAAAGGCGCGGCTCGCCAGCGTTGTGGCGCGGTTCACCAGGTTGCCGAAGTCATTGGCGAGTTCGGAGTTGTAGCGGCGAATGATGGAGTCCCAGCTCACATCGCCATCGCGATCAAAGGGCACCTCGCGCAGCGCAACGAAGCGTGCCCCATCAGCGCCGAGCGCGGCGACCGCATCATCTGGGTCGAGGAAGTTGCCACGGCTCTTGCTCATTCGCTCGCCGCTGGAGAGGAGCCAGCCGTGCACCCAGATCTTCTTCGGTGCCTCAAGCCCCGCGCTCCACAACATCGCTGGCCAGAAGACGGAGTGGAATCGATTGATGTCCTTGCCGATGATGTGCAGATCGGCGGGCCACCATGGCGCGCCCGCAGACTCAGCAGGGAACCCAGCGCCGGTGAGATAGTTGATCAGGGCGTCGTACCAGACGTAGATGGTCCCGGCCTTCGGGTCACCCTCCCCCGTTGCGGTCAGCGCGCTGCTCCCATCTTCATGAATGGGGAATGGAATCCCCCACGTTGCCCCTTCGCGGCTAATCGAGAAATCTTCCAACCCCTGGCGGACGAATCCGAGCATCTCGTTCCGTCGATATTCGGGCTGCACGGGCGATGGATCCTGCGTTAACCAGGCCTCAAGACGCTCCTGGTAGGCGCTGAGTCGGAAGAACCAGTTGCGCTCAGTCAGCCACTGCAGCGGGATGCCTGGATGGTTGGGGCAGACGGTCTTGTCGCCCTCCTTGACCACGTCATCGGCGTTGCGGAACCCCTCGTTGGGGCAGTACCAGCCTTCATAGCTGCCGACGTAGATATCTCCTGCGGCGAACGAGCGTCGAACCATCTCCTGCGCGGCAAGGGTATGGTCCGCGTCGGTGGTGCGAATGAATCGATCGGGGCTAATCAGCAGCTTCGCCTCGCTCGCCTGGAAGAGGGCGACCTTGGCGTCAACGAAGGCCTTCGGTGTCACCCCCTCCTCTGCAGCGCGGGCGGCGATGTTGACCGAGTACTCGTCCGTACCGGTCAGGAAGCGCACCTCGTCGCCGCGCATCCGGCGCCAACGGGCGATGGCATCGGCGCCGATCACCTCATAGAGCGTGTGCAGGCCAGGCTTGTTATTGGCATACGCGATGGCCGTCGTTAGGTAGTACCGCATCGTGGGCGATTGTCGCAGAAGAGCGCGACCCCAGCGCGATACGCCCGCAGTATCCGCACCGTGGGAGGGTGCCAGAGCAGGCGTACGGCTCCTACGGGTCACGTGATCCGGGCCGCCGCCGCACAAGGAGGCGCAATGAACAAGGTCATGCTCGCTGGCAGGATCACCAAGCCCGTCGAATTGAAAACGCTCCCATCAGGCTCCAAGGTGGCGGTGGGGAGCGTCGCAACCCATGACTTCCGCGGCGGCGAGGAGTACACAGAGT
>JAEMRB010000081.1 GCA_016463555.1 Chloroflexota bacterium | reverse complement strand
GGTGTCGCGGCCTTCGCTGCGAACCCAGATCAGTGGCGGCTGTTGCGTGATGGAACGGTGCCGATGAAGAGCGCGATCGAAGAGATCCTGCGCTGGGACCCACCGCTGCAGTTCTTTCAGCGCTGGGTCCTTGATGAGGGGTTTGAGGTGCGTGGCGTGCAGATCCCACGCGGCTCAAAGGTGGGCCTCATGATCGGCTCCTCAAACCGTGATCCCGAGAAGTACGAGAACCCCGACGCCTTCAGCATCGCGCGCGGCGAGACGTCACACCTCTCCTTCGGCGGCGGGATTCACTTCTGCATCGGTGCGCCGCTGGCTCGCCTGGAACTTGAGCTCCTCTTCGGCGCGTTGGCGGAGGCGCTCCCTGAGATCACGCTCCTTCCAGGCGCAGTGCGTCGCCCCGGCTTCCAGTTCCGCGGCTATGTGAACCTGCCGATCGTTGCCCCCAGCGCCTCACGCTAACCCCGCTATCCTGAGCGCATGACCACCCCACGACGTCACGCCATCACCCTCATCCCTGGTGACGGGGTCGGCCCCGAGGTCGCCCTCGCCACAAAGCGCGTCCTTGACGCCGCCGCCGCAACGGCGGGCGTGGCCTTCGACTGGGAGGAGGCTGAGGCGGGCGCCGAGGTCTTCAAGAAGGGCGACACCTCTGGTGTGCCGGCCGCAACGCGTGACAGCATTGAGCGCACCCGCGTTGCCCTGAAGGGGCCGCTTGAGACGCCGGTCGGCTTCGGTGAGAAGAGCGCCAACGTCACGCTGCGCAAACTCTTTGAGACGTACGCCAACGTTCGACCTGCACGCGAACTCCCTGGCGTGCCAACGCGCTACAAGGGCGAAGGGATCAACATGGTCATCGTGCGCGAAAACGTGGAAGACCTCTACGCCGGCATTGAGCATCTGCAGACGCATGACGTGGCGCAGGCGGTCAAGCTCATCAGCCGAACCGGATCAGAGAAGATCATTCGCTTCGCCTACGAGCTTGCACTGCGCGAAGGTCGACATAAGGTCACCACTGCGAGCAAGGCGAACATTCTGAAGTTCACCGAAGGGCTCTTCAAGCAGATCGGCGAGGATCTCGGTAAAGAGTATCCGTCGCTAGAAGCAAATCATTTGATCATTGACAACGTTGCGCACCAGATGGTGAAAGACCCGGCGCAGTTTGATGTGGTGGTTGCCACCAACCTGCACGGCGACATCATTAGCGACCTCGCCTCTGGTCTTGTTGGCGGACTCGGCTTCGCCTCGAGCGCCAACTACGGTGACGGTGTGGCGATCTTTGAGGCGGTGCACGGCTCCGCGCCAAAGTACGCCGGCAAGAACGTGATCAATCCGACCGCGCTGATCCTCTCTTCGACGATGATGTTGCGCCACCTGGGCGAGATAGACCTCGCCGATGTTGTAGAGGACGCGGTACTTGCAACGCTCGAAGCGGGGAAGGCACTCCCACAGGATGTGGTGCGCCAGCAGGGCGGCGATGTTGAGGCGGCGACCAGCACCAGCGGTTTCGCCGATGCGGTGATCGAGAGCCTAGGTTCGCGACCAACAACGGTTCCTGCTGCCGCGAGTCGCCCACGTCCTATTGATGTGAAGCCGCATGCGCGCTGGACCAGCGGCGAGGCGCGCGAACGTGAAGTCGGCGTGGCGCGTGTGGTCGGCCTCGATCTCTTCTTGCAGTCGCTGATGTCGCCAGCGGAACTTGGCGCCAAGCTCTCCGCCCTCGCCGGGCAGGAGCTCACCCTCAAGATGATCGAGAGCAAGGGGACGGTGGTGTGGCCGAATGCTGCCCCCGCATTCGATCCAACAGGGCTGTTCCGCGCGCGCTTCTTGGCACGTGCCGATGGCTCCGATCTGCCCGACGAGACACTCCTCGCCCTTGCCGCCCGTGTGGCGGGCGTTGCACCGTGGGTGCACCTTGAGAAGCTCCGAGTGTGGGGTAGCGAAGAGGGATTCACCCGCGCCCAAGGCGAATAGTCAGTGACCGCTCGTAGCTCGGGCCAATCCAGTAGAGGGGGACGCATGCAGTTTCTAGCCTTGGCCTTCTTCATCTTCGCCGCCGGGGTTGGCTCCTCGGTGCAGTCGATCGTGAACGCCGAGCTCGGGCGCCGCACCGATCCGGTGAGCGCCGCGGTGGTTTCGTTTATTGGCGGCCTCGCAGTGCTGCTCGTTATGGCGCTGTTGAGCGGCAAGCTGCAGCTCGTTGAGGCCACTAAGGTGCCACCACTCCTGCTCACTGGCGGCCTCTTCGGCGCGCTGATCGTGACCGGATTCGCCACCACCGTGCCGGTGCTCGGCGTGACCGAGGCGACCCTCATCTACATCCTTGGCTCGCTCGGCGCCGCACTCGCGATCGATGGGTTCGGCCTCCTTGGCGCCGCAGCCATCCCTGTGACCGCCACGCGCATCCTCGGCATCGCTCTGGCGGTTGTCGGCTTCCTGCTCGCTCGACGATGAGCAACGAGCGCCAACGCATCGTTCGCCCCGACCAGATTGACGGCGCTGAGGCGCTGCCACACGCACTCCCAGGCGCGCACGAGGAGGCGCCGGACGCAGGTGATTTGATGCGCGGCGTGCTCGTTGACGAGCGCTACGAGCCAGGGATGATCAAGCTCGATCGCCAGCCTGTGCCAATCGCCGACGACGGTCTCCCCGCATACGTTCCAGAGACTGACCCAACGCCACTGCGCGGCGGCTACATCTATCTCAGCGTTGTCGCACTCATCTGCGGCACGATTGTGATTAGCGCGCTGAACCTTGGCGCAAAGTGGAGCGATGGCATCGTCAAGGTGCCGCTCCTGATTGGCTCAATCCCACTCTTTGTCACCATGGCTGAGGCGGCGCTGCGCATCGCGCGCTCCGTTGTTGCTTGGTGGCCGATTAGCCGCGGGCGTGCACTCTTTCGTGCAGGGTGGGTGCTGATGATCGCCGCCTTGGCGTTGATCGTGCTCGCCGCAATCTGGGTGGCGCTGAACGCCTAGCGCCGGCGCGGCGCGCTTAGCTTGCGAGGCCTGCGATCAGGTGGTCGATCGAACTGCGCAAGAACTCTTCTACACGCTGCCCCGCCATTACGGCGAGCATCGGATCAAGCTCCGTTGAGGTTCGCCACGAGGCGTTGCTGCTCGTCGCGCTGGCCTCAGTCAGATCAATGAGGGCAACGACGATTGCATGACCGCCAATGTCGGGGCGCACCTTCAGTCGTAGATGCAGTCGGGTCACGCCGCCGCTAAGTACCTCAACAGTGCGACGAACAGAGATGGCGGCCTCAATCGGAATGCCGGCAACCTGTGTCGCGAGGCGGCCCTCAATGTGCTCTGCATCGATGCGATGCAGACCATCGCATCCAGGAATTAGTTTTGCTATGAGCTCTGGGCTGTCGCTCGCGGCGACGAGGTGCGCTACCGACTTTTCGAGCAGCGCCTGGCCAACGATCTCACTCATCGGCGGCTCAGTAGAGCGTCACAACGTCGGGTGGAATTTCAAGATCAAAGGCACTGGCAGGAATAGAGGCATCTGCCTCAAACGCGGTGCAGAGCGCACTGCGCACCAGATGCGTACCGCGGAACTCTTCTACACCAAGCAAGAGGCCGGTGAGTCGATCAAAGGTGACGCGGAAGCGGAAGTCGGCGCGATCGCCTTCAAGGGCAACGGCGCGTGGGGCTGCCGCCTCGATGGTGAGTGCGACACGTCCAACGAGGCGTGTCTCGTGCACGGCACCGAGCACCGCACCTGCGAGGACGCTGCTGCAGAACGAACCAGGGCGAACGAAGCTTGTCGCCCAACCCTTGCCGGGGAGCGGACCCATGTTGGTCGGCACGCGCGAGTTCTGCGGTAGGCCGCTGTCGTCGAGGCCTGTTGGCGCCGCGCGATGCGGTCGGCGCGTGGTGGTTTTCGTGACTGCGTTGTAGCTGCGTACGTTGGCTCCGTCGGTGACCCACACGTCGTAGCCGCCCTGCGGATGCACCGTGGTGACGCGGGCTAGGGGGCGATCAATGAGGAGTTCGACCGATCCGAGGCTCTCGCCTGCGGCGGTCACCGCGCGCTCCTCAATGCGCAGGCGCAGGGTGCTGAAGCGGCGCTCTGCCCCACCGGCAAAGTCGAAGAGCTCGGCCGCCGTGGGGAGCCCAGGGGTGAGGCTGGTCGCGAT
>JAEMRB010000080.1 GCA_016463555.1 Chloroflexota bacterium | reverse complement strand
TGACGGTGATCTTGACCTTCTGCTCGTCGCTCATGATTCCCCCCTCTGTCGCTCTCTGGCGAAGCCGCCATGCGCAGCAGTTTACCCCGCCCCTGCAACGCTCCATCAGGAGGCGTGGCGCGTGCGCAATACTGGCGCCATGAAGATCTATCTCGCAGGGCCACTCTTCTCCAGCGCCGAGCGGGGCTTCCTCGACACCGCTGCCGCCCGGCTGCGCGCCGAGGGCTTCGAGGTCTTCGTGCCGCACGAGCAGTTCGCCGAGCAGAAGTTCATGCGCTCCGATGGCGACGCCGCCGCTGACGAGGTGTACGCCGTGGATCTTGCTGGCGTGATGGGGGCAAACGCGGTGCTGGCCTGGCTTGATGGCACGCAGGTCGACGACGGCACCTCCGTGGAGATCGGCATCTTCAGTCGGCTCGCCGCACAGGATCCTGCGCGCTACAAGGGGATCATTGGCCTGAGCACTGACATGCGCGTTGCGCGTCGCAAGGGGCTCGTTCCCGCCGACGGCATCAACCTCTTCGTGGTCGGTGCGATCCGCGCATCGGGCGAGGTGGTCTGGTCAATCGACGAGGCGGTCGCCGCCCTCATTCGCCTTCGCGATCGCCCCTAAGTCGCCGCAGCCGCGCTAGGATTCAGGCGTGAATCCTCTCTTTGCTCTTATCCGCACGATGCTCCTGCGCATGAGTCGCGCCGCAGCGTTGGGCCGACTCGTACAGCGCACGGCGTGGGGCCGCCGCGCCGTCCGCCGCTTCGTTGCCGGCGACACCATCCCCGTCGCCGTCGAAGTTGCACTCGATCTGAAGCGTCGCGGCTTCACCGTCACCCTCGACCGGCTCGGCGAAGCTTCCACTGGCGTGAGTGCCGACGCATACGCCGCCGATGCGAGCGAGCTCCTCACCGCCCAGGCAGCAGCCGGCCTCGAGCCGAATGTCAGCGTCAAGCTCACCGCCCTCGGTCTCAGCGAGGGAGACGCTGTTGCTGCCGCGCGACTTGACCGCATCTTGGCGACGGCGCAGGGCGTAAACGGCTTCGTGCGCGTTGATGCGGAATATGCAAACAGCCTCGACCAGATGCACGAGATCGTTGCCGCCGCGCGCGCCGCCGGTCGGCCCGTTGGCGCTGTGGTGCAGGCGAACATGCAGCGCTCGGCTGCAGACCTTACCCGCCTCATTGCCGGGGGGATCCCTGTGCGCCTCGTAAAGGGCGCCTACGATCCGGGTGCGGAGGGGGTCGGCGATATTGAGGCGGTGAATGCGGCCTACCTTGCGCTTGCCGAACGGTTGATCGCAACAAACCTGCCGATTGCATTCGGCACACACGACGACCGCATCATCTCCAAGCTCAGCGCGAGCGCTCAGTCGCGCGGCGAGATTCAGCTGCTCTATGGCGTACGCACTGAACTCGCCGAGCAACTCGTCGCCAAGGGCTGGCGTGTGCGCATCTACACGCCGTACGGCCCCGACTGGTGGCCGTACTCGCTGCGTCGCATGGCGGAGCGCCCGGCAAACCTGCGCTTCGTGCTGCGGAGCCTCGTCGGCCGCTAAGCCCTAGCTCTTGGTGAGCGAAGCCTCCGTCTCGTCGCGGTGCTTCTTCAGGTACTTCATGAACGGCGTGCCGCCAGTGCCAACGTCGGTTGGGTTCCCCGTTGCCGCCGCCGCCTGGCGATTGATATATGTCGCGGCGTACTCAAGGTGCAGCGCGCGGAAGGCGCGCAGCACATCAACGGCACGGTTGCGCGCCGCAACGAGCCCCGCCGGCGCGTTCTTGCCGAGTGCAACGACGCGGCTGAGCGCGGTTGGACCCGCCTCGAACGCCTCAAGAAGCCCGACATGCTTGATCGGCATGTAGCGACGCATCTCCATCAGGTAGGTGCGCAGCTCGTCGGGTGCGTGCTCAACGCCGAGCACGGCATCGAGGCAGGGCACGATGGTGCTCTGCGCCCCCGTCTCGCCGCGGAACGTCTGCGGCTTGCCGGCATAGGCGGTGACCCCTTCGTACACCAGGCCACCTGGCAGGGCGGGGTTGTTGTACCAGCCGAAGATGTACGGACGCACGCGGTGGTAGTACACATACGGATCGCACGATTCAGGCATGCGCTGCATGGTCGACAAGATGCCGTCGAGTGCATCGCCAAGGTCGCTCAACGCAACGGTGGCGCTGGCGTCGTCGCCCGCTGAGATCGCCGTTTGTGCTCGCGCGCCCGCGGCGAGTGCCGCGCCCGCACGTCGCTCAATGTCGACGTGAATCAGAATGAACCAGGCCTCATCGAGCCCACCCAAGAAGTGCTGCAGCAGTGCGATGTTGCCGAGGGCGATCGGACCATCTTCATCAATGCGGCGCCAATTCCAGAGTGCGTAGCTGGCGTACGAGAGGATCGGTTCGCGGCCGATCGCCGCGGCAACCTCATGCCACGGCACTGCGAGCCCGGCGGGAAGCGCGGCCGGCGCCTCTGGCTGCCCCCATACGTACGCCTGCCCCAGGTAGCTGAGTGTGCGCATCGCCGCCTCAAGATCCTCCTCACTATTAAGGAGATCGGCGCGGAATGGTGGGAGCGCTTCGATGATCTCGCGAATGCGGCCAGTTGGCATCAGGCTCGGCAGATTGCGTGCCGTCTCGTGCCACTCCGCATTGGCGAGTGGGATGGCGGTGCTAGGGTCGGCGAAGGGGAGGAAGCCGCGCTCCGCTGTAACGCCATAGGCGTGAAGGTCAACGGTGTGCCCCATGATCGCGCTCCAATCCGCTCTCGATCGCCCGAATGGGCGTTACGCGTAGGGTGCCTCGTTTGACCCGCGGTGGGGGTGACCGTTGCGCGATCGGAGTGGGTCGGGTCGTCTATGATCGCCCTGCCGTCGGTCGGACTCCGCGCGACGACGCTCTGTGAACCGCGTCAGATCCGGAAGGAAGCAGCGCTAAACGGATCGCGGCGGGCGCAGCGGATGGCTCGGCCGGCGGCACTGAGCGATTGCCGAGACTAGGTACATATAAGGAGGGGAGGGGAGCATGACGGAGCAGCTGGCAATCTATCGCCGCTACCGCGCCACAACCTTCGGTGAGCTGCGCGGTCAAGATCCGATCGCCAAGACGCTCCGCCGCGCGGTCGCCGACGGCCGACTCGGCCACGGACTCCTCTTCGTTGGCCCTCGCGGCACGGGCAAGACCTCGACCGCCCGCATCGTCGCCAAGGCGCTGAACTGCCTCGCCCCAGCCGAGGGCGAACCCTGCGGCACCTGTCGCTCCTGCGTCGCCATTACTGCGGGCGCCACCTTCGACGTGGTGGAATCGAACGCCGCCACCTCGAACCGCATCGACGACGTGCGCGAGGACCTGATCCCGCTCATCACCAACCCGCCAACCGACCTGAAGCGCAAGGTCCTGATCCTCGACGAGGTACACCGCTTCACCAACGACGCCTGGGACGCCCTGCTGAAGTGGCTCGAGGAGCCGCCACCAGGGATCGTCTTCATCTTCTGCACCACCGATCCATCCAAGATCCGACCGGCCGTCCTCTCGCGCCTGCAGCGCTTCGACTTCCGCCCGATCGCCCGCGCCGAGATCGCCGCCAAGCTCGAAGCCATCCTCGCGGCCGAGAAGCGGGTCGCCGAGCCGGCCGCCATTGAGCTCCTGGCCCGTCTCGCCGACGGCGGCATGCGCGACGCCGAATCGATGCTCGACCAGCTCCTCTCCTCAGGGGTGGACCCGCTTAAGGCGGCCGACGTTGAAGAGCTCCTCGGCCTCCCGGGCGCCGACCGCATTGAGCGACTCGCCTGCGCCATCCTCGACGCCGACGCACCAGCCGGCCTCGCCATCCTTGCCGAGTTCGAGGCCCGCGGTCGCGATCCCCGCATCATTGCCGACCGCCTGACCGACCTCGTGCGCCGCGGCCTGCACGCCGCCCTCGCTGGAGGCGGCACCGTGCCTGGAGATGCCGCCAAGCTCCCCGCCGGCCTCGACCTCTCCGACGGTGGCGGCGCCACCATCGGCCTCGCCGGCCGCACGCGCGAAGCGCTCCTCGGCCTGGCTAACGCCCTTCGCCGCATCGAAACCGGCCGTGGCGATGCCGACCTGCGCCTCGGCCTTGAGCTCCTCCTCCTCGGCGGCGGCACCGCCCTCGCGCTACCGGTCACTGCGCCCGCCCCTGCACC
>JAEMRB010000008.1 GCA_016463555.1 Chloroflexota bacterium | reverse complement strand
AAGAAGCCTGCTGCCAAGAAGGCGGCGCCAAAGGCCTAAGCGAACGAATCGATCGACCGCCCGCTGCGCATCGCGCAGTGTGGCGGGACGACGATTAGGCGACAGGCTCCTCGCGCTTCACGCGCGGTGCGCTCGGCCAGTAGAACAGCCCACCAAATAGTGCGGCGAGTGTCGTGCCGCCAATCAGCAGTCGCGCCGTCCCCATCTGGCCATCCCAATACCAGTCGGTGAATGAGGCCACGTCGGTAACGCCCGCCTCTGTGAGCGCCGCCTGGCCACCATCGGCGCCTTGGTAGCGCACGTAGACGCACTCCGGTCCCGGCTTGCAGGTGAAGGAGCCGCCCTGCTTCTCGTCACGGTAGCCCGGGTCGAGTGAGAAGAAGAAGAGCTTCACCGCAAGGAAGAGCGCGGCGAAGGTGACCGCGGTGATTGCGCCACTCCAACCTGCATTCGCAAAGATGCGACCGGGGCGACCGCGCAGCTGGCCGGCGCGCTGATTCCCATACCAGCCGATGAGAAGTCCAGAGAGCGGCGCGAAGATGATATAAGCGGGATCGATCGGGATCACCATCAAGAAGCTCACCGCAACAGTGAGCGCCATGCCGATGCCAACGAAGGCGGCGACGGTTGCGCCGCGGTCCACAAAGCGGCTCATGCGTGGGTCACGTGCGAGAAGGCGCTACGGCCGGCATAGATCGCTCGTGCGCCGAGCTGCTCTTCGATGCGCAAGAGTCGGTTCAGTTTGGCGACGCGCTCCGAACGTGAAGGTGCACCGGTCTTGATCTGTCCCGCGTTCGTGGCCACGGCAAGGTCGGCGATGGTGGTGTCCTCTGTCTCGCCGGAGCGGTGGCTCAAGATGCTCGCCCAGCCGGCGCCGCGCGCCAGGGTGATCGCATCGAGGGTTTCGGTCAGGGTGCCGATCTGGTTCGGTTTCACCAGGAGCGCGTTGGCGGCGCCCGCATCAATGGCGCGCTCAATGCGGTGGGTGTTTGTCACGAGCAGGTCGTCGCCCACAATCTGCACCTTGCCGCCGATGCGCGCGGTCAGTGCCTCCCAGCCGATCCAGTCATCTTCGGCAAGGCCATCTTCGATGCTGATGATCGGATACTTCGACGCCCAGCTCGCCCAGAGATCAACGAGTGCACCGCTCTCCAGGGTGCGCCCCTCGCGCTCCAGCTTGTAGTGACCGTTCGGCTGCAGCAGCTCTGTTGCGGCGGCATCAATCGCAATGGCGATCTCTTCGCCAGGGCGATACCCGGCCGCCTCAATCGCCGTCATCAGTGCATCAAGCGCCGCCTCATTTGACGGGAGGCTCGGCGCAAAGCCGCCCTCATCCCCCTGGCCGGTTGCAAGGCCGCGATCGTGCAGGTTCTTGCGGAGTGCGGCGAAGACCTCGGTGCCAGCACGCAGTGCGTCGCGATAGGTGGCGGCGCCCACAGGAACCACCATGAACTCCTGGAAGTCGGTGGAGTGTTCGGCATGCTTGCCACCATTAAGGATGTTGAGCAGCGGCACAGGGAGCTTCACTGCGGCGTCGCCGCCGAGTTCGTACCAGAGCTCGTGACCGTGCAGCGCGGCGCGCGCGTGGGCGGCGGCGAGTGAGACACCGAGGATGGCGTTCGCGCCGAGTCGACCCTTGGCCGGCGTGCCGTCGAGGGCGATCAGTGCGCCATCAAGGGCGCGTTGGTCGTTGACCGAGGTGCCGTTGAGCGCCTGCGCGATCTCGCCGTTCACGGCGGCGACGGCGCCAAGGACCCCCTTGCCGCCAAATCGGTGCTTATCGCCATCGCGAAGCTCGACCGCCTCGTGTGCGCCGGTAGAGGCGCCCGATGGAACAGCGGCGCGACCGCGCGCGCCGCCGGTGAGCGTTACGTCCACCTCAACGGTCGGGTTGCCACGTGAGTCGAGAATCTCGCGCGCGTGGATCGCGGCGATACGGTCGCTCATGCCAGGGTGTCGCTCTCGTCGTCCTCGTCGTCAAGCGCTGATGGCTTGATGATCGGCTTCGGCTTCGCTGGTGCGCGCTTCGCTGCCGACTTGCCACCTGGCTTCACGGGCGACACGTAGACGATCGGTAGCGTCTCGTACGGTGAGCCGGCGGTTGGGACCACGGCGAGGCCTGGCAGGTCGCGCCCCTCAAGGAACTCGAGTGAGGCGCCGCCACCGGTGGAGAGGTGCGTCATCTTCTCGGCGAGGCCGAGCTGACGCAGGGCGGCGATGCTGTCTCCGCCGCCAACCACCACGGTCGCGCCGGCATCCGCCTTCTCGGCGGCAACCTTGGCGAGCTCGCGGGTGGCTACGGCAAACGATGGAATCTCAAAGACGCCGAGTGGTCCGTTCCACAAGATGGTCTTGATTGGCGCGAGTGCCTCGCGAATCGCAGCAATGGAGTTGGGGCCAAGGTCAACCATGTGCCAGCTCGCTGGGAGCTTGTCGGTGGAGACCACCTTGAACTCGGTGCCGCGCGTGACCTCTTTAGCCACCACGCCATCAACCGGGAGGAGCACGCGTACGCCGCGGTCTTGCGCCAGCTTCAAGATACGTCGCGCATCGTCGACCATCTTCGACTCGTAGAGGCTCTTCCCCACACTTCGGCCAGAGGCCACAAGGAAGGTATTCGCAACACCACCGCCAAGGATCAGCAGGTCAACCTTCTTGATCAGCGCCTCGAGGACGGCCACCTTGCCCGAGACCTTGCCACCGCCAACGATCGCGGCGAATGGGCGCGCCGGCTTGTCGAGCAGATTGGATAGCGCCTCCACCTCTTGCTCCATGAGCAGGCCAACATACGACGGCAGGTAGGCGGCGACGCCGACAGTGCTGGCGTGGGCTCGGTGCGCCGCACCGAATGCGTCATTCACGAAGACATCGCCATATGAGGCGAGCCGCTCGGCAAACGCTGGATCATTGCGCTCCTCACCAGCGTGGAAGCGGACGTTCTCAAGTAGGAGTAGTTCGCCCGGTCGCAAACGACGCACGGCGTCGTCGGTGCCAACTCCAAGCGCATCACCGGTTGTGGGCACATTGACGCGAACGAGTTGGGTGAGTCGCTCTGCAGCGGGACGCAAACGCAAACCATCAACAACCCGGCCGTCAGGTCGGCCAAGGTGCGACATGATCACGACCGATGCGCCGCCATCAAGGAGCGCCTTGATCGTTGGCACCGCCGCACGAATGCGCGAGTCGTCAACGATCTTCCCGTCGGAGAGCGGCACATTGAAATCGACGCGCAGCAGCACGCGCTGACCCTGCATGTTGAGCTCGCGAATCGTGCGCTTCCCTGACGCCGAGATGAGCTCTTGGGCCATAAGGCGCGGGCCGGTCTGCTGCGGTGCCGGTCGCGGAATTGGGCGTGGGACCGGTCGCGCCTGCGTCGCGGTCGACGAGGCTCCGCCCACCTTGATCGTGGCCTTGACGTTGGGGCGGTTCGCCGGTCGGCTCGGAGCCGTTGGTGGCGCGCCGGTCGGTCGCGGCTGCCCGTTGGATCCCGTGATCGTTGGCTTCACCTGTGGTCGATTCGCTGGGCGGCTTGAGGCGAGCATTGCCCCTGCCGGCTTCTGTGGCGGTGCCCCGCTCGCGCTCTTGGCGGGAAGGGTGGTGGCTGGCTTCGCCACAGCGGGCTTCGGTGTGCTCTTCGGCTTCGCCGCCAGCTTGGGGGCTGGCTTCGGTGTGCTCTTCGGCTTCGCCGCCGGCTTGGGGGCTGGCTTCGGGGCTGGCTTAGAGCTACCGCCGAGGAGCCTTGAAAGCAGCCCCTTCTTCTCAGGCATGCGTCGCCACGTAGCGCACCAGGTCGGCAACGCGGCAGCTGTAACCCCACTCATTGTCGTACCAGGTGACGATCTTCACGAACTTGTCGCCAACCATCATCGTGCTGAGGGTGTCGATAATCGACGAGCGGGTGTCGCCCTTGTAGTCAGACGAGACGAGCGGCTCATCGGAGACACCAAGGATGCCCGCCATCGGTCCCGCCTCTGCGGCGCGGAACGCGGCGTGGATCGCCTCAATGCTTGCCGATCGCTCCAGCTCTGCGGTGAAGTCCACGATGCTCACCGTTGGGGTTGGGACGCGAATGCTGAAGCCACCGAAGCGGCCTTCAAGTTCTGGGATCACGCGCGCGATCGCCGCCGCGGCGCCCGTCGACGCTGGCACAAGGTTGAGAGCTGCGGCGCGCGCGCGACGCGGGTCGCTGTGTGCAACATCAAGGATGCGCTGGTCATTGGTGTAGCTGTGGATGGTGGTCATCAACGCACGCGCAATCCCCCAGCCATCAGAGATGACTTTCGCCGCGGGGGCGAGGCAGTTCGTGGTGCAGCTGGCATTCGAGATGATGTGATGCTTCGCTGGGTCGTACTGCTTCTCGTTCACGCCCATCACGATCGTCAGATCTTCACCCGTCGCCGGGGCGCTGATGATCACCCTCTTCGCACCAGCCTTGAGGTGTGCGGCAGCCTTCTCGGCGTTGGTGAAGAGGCCGGTTGATTCAACAACAATGTCGACGCCGAGGTCACCCCACGGCAGCGCCGCAGGATCCTTGCTCGCGAACACCTTGATGCGACGGCCGTCGATGACGAGCTCGGACTCTTCGGCGGTGACGGTGCCCGGGTAGATGCCGTAGGTGGAGTCGTACTTGAAGAGGTGGGCGTTCATCTTCGGATCAACGAGGTCGTTGATCGCCACCACCTCAACTTCAGGCGAGCGCTGAATGATCGCCTTCAGGCTCTGGCGCCCAATGCGGCCGAAGCCGTTAATGCCTACGCGTACGGTCATCGAGTGTCCCCCTTCGATTTCACCGCTACGGCCCGCTCCCACTCTGGGTTGCCGATTCGTCCGACAACCATTGGATGGCAGCCCGCCAGGCTCACGTCCCCACCGAGCTCGGCGGGGTGTACGGAAACTCTCCGTCCTGGAACCTTGAAGCTATTGTCGCCGATCTCCCCCTGAATACGCGAATGGAGCGCCTTCCAGTGCGCCTCGGCGAACGAGCCGCCGATGATGATGCGGCTCGGATTGAACACATTGACGAACCCGGCGACCGCCCGGCTGATCGCCAGAAGCGCGTGATCGATCAGCCCTTGGGCGACGCGATCCCCAGCGGCAGCCCCTTCGGAGACCTCCTTGGCGCTGATCTGCCCCTTCGGATGCGCGGCGAGCCAGTCGGCGAGCCAGGGGCTGGCGCCGCTCGCGGCAGCCTCGCCCCCCGTGCGTGCGAGCGCCACGCCTGAGGCATGCGCCTCAAGGTGCCCGATGCCGCCGCAGGTGCAGCGCGGTCCATCGAGCGTGATCGGCGCATGGCCGATCTCAATCGCAGTGTCGTCTGGTCCGGTGTAGAGGCGACCGTCGCTGATCACGGCGCCACCGAGGCCGGTGCTGATCGTGATGTAGAGCAGATCATCAATGCCGCGCCCTGCGCCGAACGCACGCTCACCGAGGATCGCTACCTTCGTGTCGTGCTCAAGGAGTGTGGGCAGGTTGAGCGCCGCGCTGATCGGCCCAGCGAGATCCGTGCCCGGAAAGTTGGGGCCGAGGTTGGGAGGCTCAACGGCGATCCCACGCCACGGATCAATCGGACCAGGCGAGCTGATACCGATGCCAACAAGTCGCGCGGTAGCGGCTGCGTCTTCAATGCGTGCCGCATCTCGTGCCTGCTGCAGCGTGCTGATGCACGCGGCGACGATGGCGGCGGGGCCGCTGCTCACGGGAGTCGCGCTCGCAGCACGACCAATGCGCGAGCCGTCGGCGCGCACCACCGCTGCACGAATCTGCGTCCCGCCGAGATCGAGGGCGAGGACGGTCGCATCAGCGGACGGGGCGGTCATTAATCCTCCGTGCTCATCATGAGCTCACTGTGGATAACTTCGTGCGCGGTGTGGCGAGTTATTCACAACTCGCGAGAAGCGGCGCGGCCCCCGACTGGTCTCCCAGTCGAGGGCCGCTTGGCCGCTATGCAATCGCCGTGCGGCGATCGCGCGTTGTTAATCAGCCACCGATCCTGAAGACCTTGGTGCCGCACACTGGGCACTTGCCCTCGAGTGCTGGCTTGCCGTTCTTCATCGTGACCTTCTTCGTGTCAATAGCTTCGCGCTTTGCCTTGCACTTCACGCAATAAACTTCGGCCATCGTGTGTACCTCCACAAACCGGAGCGTGAGCTCCGGTCTACCTTGACCCCAAATCGGGGCACGTGCCTCCTTGGTAGCGTTACCAAGCGCTGATCAGCAGGGGGGCCAAGCGGCCTCCTCGCACGATCACCGTTATTGAGGATAAGCAGCACGCCCCGCACGGTCAACCCTCCCCCCCGCACGAGTCGCCCCTGGCACAGCCTGTGCCTCCTCGCACAACGGGAGCACGACCAACCCGACCCCACCGAGGCCCGTCAGTTCGAGGCTGCCGCCACGTACGTCGAGGGTCTGGGAGACCTGTGGCGCCCACCACGACTGGGATCCATCTGGGGTGGCAATAGAGGGGGTTCCGACCTGTAGTCGGGGCACGAGTGCGGTCCCTTCCAGGGGCGGCAGGCCCCCTGCCACGCTCGCTGGCCCCCCTGTAGGAGTGGAGCGGGGGCTCGCGGCCACGGCGAGCGCCCAGAGGCGGTAGCCGCCCCCAGCCACACCCGCCCGCTGGTGCAGCACCCCGCGCACCGTGACGGCACGCTTGGCGGCAAGGAGCCCCTGCGGCACCTCATCGAGAACCCCGGGGGGCACCCCAACGAGGAGCTCCCCTCCCCCTGGGAGGCGCAGGGTCAGACTGCGCGACCCCCCCGCGAGATCCTTCGGTGCCCCACTCAGGACGCCCTGCACCTCAATGGCGCGCCCCTCCCACGGCTCCCAGGCCCACGCCCCTGGGGTAGGTGGCTCGACTGCGAACGCGGCTCGTGGCTCAGCCCACCCATCGACCTGGGCCGAGGTTGTGGCGGTGAGGGTGAGGGCCTGCCGCCGCAGGGTCACCGTTCCAGTGATCGTTACGACGTCACCGCGCGCAAGATCGGTATCCCCGCTCTGGGCGAAGACGAACACCCCGGCGCCGGTCGCTTCGTCCTCTACACAGAAGAGTCGCGCCTCAGCCAGCTCCCCCGGTGCCGCCGAAATCGTGCCGCGCAGCGTGACCACACTGTTCAGTGGTGTGGCGCGAATCTCTGCCGGCGTGAGCGCCCCTGGTGCCTCTGTTGGCGTTGGGCTCGCCGTTGCGCTTGGCGGCGGCGTTCCTGGCACCTCAGGCGTGAGGCTGGGCGGCGCGAATGGCACAAGTGCGAAGTCGGCACTGTTGCTCTGCGTATTGATCAGCCCTAGATCCGCACTGCGTCGTCGTTCAATCATCGTCGCTGACGACATCGCAGGCGTTGGCGTGCCGAAGCCGCCAGCGCCCAACGTGGCGCTCCCCCACGCAACGGCGTCAGCGATCAGCGTGGGGGTGGCGCGCAGGCGAAGGCGCACGGCACCACCGGTTGCGGCGATCCCCTCACTCCATGTCGCGAATGCGCTCAGCGCAAAGGCTCCGAGACTATTGGCGACCAGCAGCCGTGCGCCAGCGGCGAGTGGTGCAGCACCTTCAAGGCTGACCATGCGCCGCGTGGTGGCCCCGCTCGCCGTGGTGTAGACCAACTCGTAGTCGGCAATGTTTGCACCACCCGCGCCCACCGCCTCGATCACCAAGTACTCGTCGGAGGCGGAGCTGCCGCCTGTGGCAATGCTGCTGATTAGAAGTGCATCTGTGCTGGCTGCGCGCGTGAGCGACGGTGGAAGGAGGGTGAGCGCCAGGATCGTGATCCCGAGCACTCCAGCGCGAAGGTGGCTGATTCTCGCCATTTAAATCTCCATCGCGGGGTTGAGCGGGGGCGAGGGGCGCAGCCTCGCACGCGCTGCGTACCGCGCGCGTCTAAGATGTATTCATGAGTAATGCAGATCACGCCAACGACCGAGCAGAGGCGCGTCGCCGCAACCGCTTGGCCGCCAGGGAGCGCGCTGAGGCAGAGGCTCTCGGCATCACCCCGGAGGCCCCAGCCGCTACGACAGCGAGTACCGCAACGCCAGCAGCTACAGGCGGGCTCGGGTTTCGCGTAGCACTCCGCTCATCGGCGGGCCGCGCACCAATTCGCGCAGATCTCGCCTACCTGCCAACGCTGATCCGCACCCGCGCTTTCGTGCTGCCACTCGCGCTGGTCGTCGTCACCACCGTTGTCGCACTGCAGCCAGGAGTGCTCACCTCAAACATCGCGCAGCTTGCGGTGCAGTCGATCCTGCTGCCGCCGGCGTTTGTTGTCGCCTTCCTTGGCGGCATGCTGACGCGACGCGGTGCATGGCTGATCGGTGGACTCTTCGGCATCATCACCTACGCGGCGTCAGCAATTGTGGGCACCTCTGATGCCATGGCGGCGTTCCCTGAGGGAAACCCTGTGAAGGGTTTGCTTGATGGCATCACGGCCAATATTGGAAACCCTGGCGCAATGCTGGGCGACATCTACGGCGTCGCTGCGGCCGGCGTCTTGGCCGGTGCGTTTGCCGGTTGGTATGGGCGCTTCTTGCGCGCGATGAGTCCGAACCAGCCAACAGAGCGCGATCGTCGCCGCATGGAAGCGGAGCGACGTAAGGGGAAGCGCTAGGCGCCCGCCCCCGCAACCTGCGCGGCGATCAGCGCAAAGGTCAGCACAAAGAGTCCCAACACCAGCAGGATCGGTAGGACGATTTCGCGACGCTTCAACTTTGGTGCCATCACTCCTCCTTCAACGCGCTACGGCTTTGGACAACCCTCACCAAGATAAACGACGAGCGAGGTACGCGTGCCGAGCGGCTCAACCAGAATGGTGAGAACGCACGCCCCCTGATCTCGAGTCGCGTTGATGCGCCGTGCGGTTGCGGTGCCGGTCGGCTCCTGCACATCCCATGCGAGTCGACGCAGCTCGTCAATCGCCGCAGCGGTCGCTTCGCTCACCCCTAGCTGACTCCAGATCGCGCCGCTCGACTGCACGTCGAGGCGTACGAGTGAGTGACCACTCGCAAGCAGGGGGAAGTCCGCGGGGAGCGCCCCCCAGACGCGCCCGTATTCCGTTGAGATCACGGTGGTGGCTCCCTGGCTGGGGGTGGGGGTGGCCTCGCTCGAACCGAAGCAGCCGGCCACGAGCAGTGGAAGGGCAACGAGGAGCGCAGCGCTCTGTCGGAGAGGTGGAGTTAGGCGAGGGCCGAGATGGGGCAACACCTCGTGAGGATACTGCCCTCGCCTACGCCTCATAATAGAACAGGCGTTCTACTTACGCAAGGGGGCTAGGCCGGGAGGGTGGCGAGCACTAGCCCAGCGGCCAGGGCGCCGAGGCCAAGCACCTGGGGGCGGCGCAACCGCTCGCGATAGCCGAAGAGGCCGCCGAGCACGACGATGATTGGGCCGAGCGAGCTGAGCAGGGAGACCGCCCAGGTTGGCCCCTGCTCGAGCGCCGCGGCAAAGATGAAGAAGGCGATGGTGTCGCCAAGCCCAACAAGGGTGGCAAGTGCAAATCCGATCCGATCGAGTCGCTGCCCCTCGCCGAGCAGATCGTGGCGCCCCCACTTCGGCAGGCGTGCGCGGTACTTGTAGAGGAGGAAGAAGATCAGCCAGACGGTGACGAGGTTGCCGATGCGCGAGAGGGCGATGGCGGTGCTCCAGCCGTACGCCTTGATTGGAATCGTCAGCAGCACGGTGATGATCGCGAAGAAGAGGAGGCCAACCAGCGCAAAGGCCACACCTGGGCTCGCCAGCGTGGCGCGTCGACTGCGCCCGGTGCCGGTGGTCTGCAGTCCGAGCAGGCTGATGCCGATCCCGACCGCGATAACCCCAGCAATGTGGGGCGGGGTCAGACGCTCGTTCAGGAAGATCACTGCAAGGAATGCGGCGAGTGCGCCGTACGCTGAAATTGTTGGGGAGACGACGCTCAGTGGCCCGAGGCGAAATGCGGTGAAGACACCGATGTAGGCAATGCCTGCGGCAACCCCCAAGAGCAGCGTGGCGCCGACAATTGTCGTGTCGTAGTCCGTCGTAAGCGCGCCGCGCGCGATCGCCACCGCGCCGGCCAGAACGAGCGAGGTCGAAACGGCGATCACCACCACGCGAAGCGAGCCGATGCGCCGACCAACAACGCTGGTGACGAGGTCGGTAAAGCCCCACATGGCGGCGGAGATCAGGGCAAGAAGGAGTGGGTTCACCCCTAGATGTTAGCCGTCGCCGTGGTATTCTGCCGCTCCGCTGGGGCTGTAGCTCAATTGGTAGAGCGCGACATTCGCATTGTCGAGGTAAGGGGTTCGAATCCCCTCAGCTCCACCAGCCCCTTTTACATCGCCGGTGGTTCGCTAGCGAACCGCGCTCAAGGCCGGGGCGAGCCGCTGCAGTTGGCGCATACGCGCCGCCTCATCAGGAAGGTGCCGCTCAACGACCGCACGGAATCGTGCCCCGTGACCATTGGCGCGCAGGTGGGCGAGCTCATGAACGACCACCGCTTCGAAGCACGATGGCGGCGCCAGCACGAGACGCCACGAGAGCGAGATCGTGCCGTCACCCGATGCGCTCCCCCAGCGCGTCGACTGATCGCCGATGCGCAGGCGCGTGGGGGTGACCTTCATCTCCGCGGCGTAGACGCTGATCATCTGCTCGGCAATGGCACGTGCGCGGCGGCGCAGCCAGCTCAAGAGTCGGCGGCGCACCACTTCGGGATCAGCAGCAATGATTTCCGGGATCTGAATCTCACCGTTGAGCGCCGTGATGCTCCCGCCAGCGCCGACCACGATGTGATGGGGGCGCCCGGCATATGGGATCAGTCCGCCAACTGCCAGACGGCCATCGGTGCCGAGCGCGGTGCGACGGGAGGTCACCTCGGCGAGGGAGCGGTCAATCCACTTGAGGCGCGTGGCGATAAACGCCTCAACATCTCGCCGCGCGCGAGCCTCGCTGTATCGCTCTGGCACCACCGCCTCAAGGCCATGTTCAGGGTCAATGCGCAACGTGAGGCGTCGTGCGCGTGGGCTACGAATCAGGCGATACGGTCGGGGGCTCACGGTGCAGAGTTTCGCATGGAGGCGGCATCTCTCGGCGCGTGGGATGCTTTACCGATGACGACTACCACCCCAACCCTCACGCGACGGAGCCGAGCCGCGATCTACGCAGCGATCTTCCTCGCCTTTATCGACAACTTCGCCCTGTTGCCAGTGATTGGCCCGCGTGCTCAGGAGCTCGGTGGCACCCCGCTCTTGGTCGGCATCGCCATCGCCGCCTACTCGCTCGCAAACCTCGCCTTCAACCCGATCGGTGGCATCCTCGCCGACCGCATCGGCCGACGCCGCGTCGTCGTTGCCGCGCTGATCATTAGTCCCGTCGCCATCGCCATCTACGCCCTCGCCGATTCGTTGCCACTCTTCCTACTCGCACGTGTCGTTCACGGCGCCTCTGGTGGCGTGCTCGCCGCGGCGCTCTTCGCCCTCCTCGGTGATGCCGCTCCCGTTGGCGAGCGTGGGCGAACACTCGGCCGCGCTGGTGCACTGATCGGCATCGCGGCGGTCTTCGGTCCGGCAACCGCGGCACTCGTCTCTAACCTCTTCGATGTGAATGCCGTCTTCCTCGGCGTCGCTGGCTTCATCGCCATCGGCCTTGCTGGCGTCCTTCCGTTGCTCCCCGAAACGCTCGTGGTCACACCAGCAACGCGACCAACCGTTGGTGCATGGCGCCGCATTCTGAGTGAGCCGCGCGTGCGCGTTGCCCTGTTGGCAATCTTCGGACTCGAAGCGGCGGTGGGCACCGTGACCGGCTTCATTAAAGATGGACTCATTCAACGCGCGCTCGAAGAGGGACGCACGCAAGAGGCGGCGCTCCGATACGCAGCGGGGGCGAGCGGTGGCCTCTTCACGATCTTCGGCGTGATCGCCATCGCACTGATGCTCAGTCGCATCTCCACCCGCGTGGATAAGCGCGGGCCGTTCGGTATTTCACTCATCGGACTTGGTGCGCTGGTTGGTGCGCTCACCCTGCTCGCCATGAGCCCCACGCTGACCATCGACCTGGTGGCGATGGTGCTCTACGGCATCGGCTACGGGCTGATCTTCCCGGCGGCCGCTGGGGCCATCGCCATTGCTAGTGCACCTGAAGAGCGCGGTCGCGCGAACGGTGCATTCAACGTCGCATTCGATCTCGGGATCTCGACGGGGCCGATCCTGGGTGGCCTCGTCGCGACCGCGGTGATCGGGGTGACCCCGTTCGCTGGTGGACTCGCCCTCGTCGCCCTCTCTCTCGCCCTTCTCCCCCTCGCCGCACGCGGCGCCACGCGGGGTACCGCACGAGGCTGAGGCGGGATCGGCTGATACACTCGCTCCCCTTGGGGCTATAGCTCAGTTGGTAGAGCGCTTGCATGGCATGCAAGAGGTCAAGGGTTCGAATCCCTTTAGCTCCACCAAGCCGCCAAATGGCGCGCTTCGGAAGGAGAGGAGCCCCACCCGTGGCCGAGCAAGACGAGCGACTCGAGCGGTACGACCCGACCGAGATTGAGCCGCGCTGGCAGCGCCGCTGGGAGGAGCTTGGACTCCACACCACCGACCTCACCGACACCAGCAAGCCCAACTACTACCTGCTCACGATGTGGCCCTACCCGTCGGGCGACCTGCACATTGGCCACTGGTATGTGAAGACGCCGACCGACGCCATCGCGCGCTACAAGCGCATGCAGGGCTTCAACGTCTTCTACCCGGTCGGCTTCGATGCCTTCGGCCTCCCCGCCGAGAACGCCGCGATCAAGCGCAAGATCCATCCGCGCGAATGGACGGTCGCCAACATGGAGAAGATGCGCCTCCAGTTCCGCATGATGGGCGCCTCATTCGACTGGAACGCCGAGGTCGTCACCTGCGATCCGGTCTACTTCCGCTGGAACCAGTGGATCTTCCTGAAGTTCTACGAGAAGGGTGTCGCCTATCGCAAGCAGGCCCCAGTTGATTGGTGCCCATCGTGCCAAGTGACCCTCGCGCGCGAACAGGTTGAGGGCGTTGATCGCGTCTGCTGGCGCTGCTCCACTCCGGTCACCAAGCGCGACCTGACGCAGTGGTTCTTCAAGATCACCGACTACGCCGACGAGCTGCTCTCGTTTGAGGGACTGACCTGGCCAGAACCGATTCGCACCATGCAGACGAACTGGATCGGTCGCTCCGAAGGCGCCGAGGTCGACTTCACCGTTGCGCCAGCGGCACATCACACGGGCGGCGAGAAGCTGCGCGTCTTCACCACGCGCCCCGACACGCTCTACGGCGCAACCTTCATGGTGCTCGCACCAGAGCATGAGCTCGTCGACACCATCACCACACCAGAGCAGCGTGCCGCCGTCACCGCCTACATCGAGGCGACGAAGCGCAAGACGGAAATCGATCGCCTCACCACCACGAAAGAGAAGAGCGGCGTTGCCACCGGTGCGTTCGCCATTAATCCGGTGAACGGCGAGAAGGTTCCAGTCTGGATCGCCGACTACGTGCTCGCCGGCTACGGCACGGGCGCGATCATGGCGGTACCTGCACACGACGAGCGCGACTACGAGTTCGCCCAGCAGTTCGGCCTGCCGATCGTTCCAGTAGTGGCGCCAGCAAACTTGGCTGCTACACCAAACGACGTACCGCTTCCTTACGTTGAGAAGGCAGAGGGTGCCGCCGTCGCCGTGAACAGCCCCGCCTGGAACGGCGCCGCCTGGCCAGAGTCACTCAGCAAGGCGATCGCCCACCTCACCAGCACCAAGACGGGCGAGAAGAAGGTCACCTATCGCCTGCGCGACTGGCTGATCAGCCGCCAGCGCTACTGGGGCACACCGATCCCGATCATTCACTGCGAAACCTGCGGCCCCGTTGGTGTGCCTGTGGAGCAGCTCCCCGTCACCCTTCCTGATGATGTCGACTTCAAGGCGACCGGCGAGTCGCCACTGAAGACCGCCACCGCGTGGCTCAACGTGCCCTGCCCGAAGTGCGGCGGCCCTGGCCAGCGCGAGACCGACACGATGGACACCTTCGTCGATTCGTCGTGGTACTGGTATCGCTACCTCGCACCAAAGAACGAACTCGGCCCAGTAGATCGCAAGCTCGTTGACACCTGGTGCCCGGTGGATCAGTACACCGGCGGCGCCGAGCATGCCGTGATGCATCTGCTCTACTCGCGCTTCTTCACCAAGGCGATGCGCGACCTTGGGCTGATCGGCGAATCAGAGCCGTTCACGCGCCTCTTCAATCAGGGGCAGATCCTTGGCGCCGACGGTGAGCGCATGTCGAAGTCGCGCGGCAACGTGCAAGACCCCGACGAACTCGTCAGCCGACACGGTGCCGATGCGGTGCGCCTCTTCTTGATGTTCATGGGCCCATGGGATCAGGGTGGCGCCTGGTCGTCGAGCGGCATCAGCGGCATGGTGCGCTTCCTTGGCCGCATCTGGACGCTCGCGCTTGATCCGCACGGCAAGGAGCCGGGGGATCCGAACTCTGGTGTTCTCCCCGCAGGCCAGGACCAAGCCGCGGGTGAAGCGGCGGTGCGTCGCGCGGCACACAAGGCGCTCGGCGGCGTGGGCACCGACATCGAAGCCTTCCGCTTCAACACCGCCGTTGCGAAGCTCATGGAGCTTGGCAACGCGCTCTTCCCGTATCGCGGCAGCCCGGTTGCTGGCACCGCGGCGTGGAACGAGGCGATTCACTACCTGCTCGCTGGCATCGCCCCCATGGCGCCGCACCTCGCCGACGAGATGCACAGCCGCGTGCAGGCGGCCGCCGGCATCAGCGCCAGCGACCCGCGCTGGACCTCGATTCATCAGTGCGCATGGCCAACCGTCGACAGCAGCCTGCTCACCGAGAGCACCCGCGAGCTGCCGGTGCAGGTCAACGGAAAGCTGCGCGACAAGCTCACCGTGAGCGCCACCGCAACCGAGGCCGAGATCGAAGCGCTCGCCCTCGCCTCACCAAAGGTGCAGATCGCCCTTGAGGGGCGCGTACCGAAGAAGGTGATCCACGCCGGCGGGCGCCTCGTCAATATCGTCGGCTAGTTCGCGAGAAGCGCCAGCATCGCCGCAACGTCAATCGTTGCGGTCATCACCGTTCCGTCACTCCCAGGTACCAACACGATGTCGCTCATTGGGAGCCCCGCAGTCGCATCAGAACCTTCGATCTTTCCATCCTTGATCGCCGCTGCGAGTGCTTGGGCGAGCTCGTTGGAGATCGTTCCGGTCAGTGCAGCCGTCTTATCGGTGCCGATCACGGTTAGATCCGCAAACGAGGAGAAGGTGTCGGCTGTCATCGTGAAGCGCGTCCCTTCAGGAAGCACGATCGTGCCCGACTCAGCACCAGCCATCAGGGTGTTGACGTCGTCAATACCGAAGCCACCAAACTCAAAGACAAGATTGGTCGCCATCAAGCTGCCGCCAGCGATAGATGCCGGAAGCGTAGGAAGGGTGATCTTCGCGCCATCGGCGCGGATCTCAACGATCGCGCCCTCAAGGCCCGCGGCTTGCAGCTGCTCGGTTGCGAGCTTGTTGATGGCAGGGGTGACGACAAGTACCCAGGCGCCAACGAAGAGTCCGGCGATGACGCCGAGGGCGATGAGGAACTTGCGCTTCTTGCTCATCTTCTTCTTCTTTGGCTGTGTCTCTCCGTCGACGGTTTCCTTGGCCACGATGCACCTCAAGTTGGCGGGCTGAACCAGAGGCTCTGATTTACAGCCCGCTCACTCTACGCGAGAGGCACGCCAAGGAGTACCCTTGGCGCAACGCGGCGGCCTGCCGCAGGGGTATAGGAGGGTTCATCGTGGGTGAGGTCAAGATTGGCGCGCTGGTATGGCCGCAGTTCACCGAGTGGAAGTCGGTCAAGTCGATGGGCGTGACCGCCGATCGCGTGGGCTTCGACACCCTCTGGACCTGGGACCACATGTACCCAATCATCGGCAACCCGAACGGCCCCATGTTCGAAGGCTGGTCAACGCTCGTCTCGTGGGCCGAGAACACTTCAAGGATTCGCATCGGCCTGATGGTTGGTGCCAACACCTTCCGTGAGCCAACCATTACGGCGAAGCTCGCCACCACCCTCGACCACATCTCCAACGGCCGCGCCATCCTTGGTGTTGGTGCCGCCTGGTTCGAAGAGGAGCACGAGCACTTCGGTCTGAACTTTGGTGACGGTTTCCCAGAGCGACTGCGCTGGCTGGGCGAGGCCCTGCCGATCATGCGCGGCATGCTCGACGGCACCGAACCGACCGCCACCGGTCCGCGCTACAAGGCGAAGACGGTGCGCAATCTTCCGCTGCCAATTCAGAAGCACCTGCCGATTCTGATCGGCGGCGGCGGTGAGCAGGTCACGCTGAAGCTCGTGGCCAAGTACGGCGACGCCAACAACGTGAGCGGCACCCCCGAGCAGGTCGCCCACAAGGAAGAGGTGCTGCTGAAGCACTGCGAGGCCATTGGCCGCGATCCCGGCACGATCGACCGCAC
>JAEMRB010000079.1 GCA_016463555.1 Chloroflexota bacterium | reverse complement strand
CCCGCTTGCGCCTCGCCCGGCGCATCATGCGCAGTGCGCGCCCCCGCCACCGTCCAGTGCGCCGCGGGATTGCCGCCGCCACCGAGCAGCATCAGGTTCCACTCCTCATCGAGCACGGCGCTGAGGGCGGGGCCGCCGGTGTGCGCGAGCGTTGTCTCAACGGCGAGTGTCGGATCCATTCGACCCCCCGCTAGCCGAATCGTTCGCGTCGCCGCGATGGTCGTGCCAGCAATCTGCTGCGTGGCGGTGAGCGTTGCGCTGCGATCGTCGTGCTCCGTCAGTGCCCAAGGTGTCGAGGCAAAGCTGCCGATCGCCTTGGCGGTGCCATCAGTGATCGCGCGACCGCTCGTGCCAGCAGGGTAGAGGCGCAGTAGGGCAGAGCGGCGCTCGTAGTCGTCGTACTGCAGCTTCGCCGCGAGGCCCGGCTCTTTCACGGAGACGATTTCGTGGATTGATGCCACGCCACCACCCTCGCTTGCAGGGTTCGCCGTTGTGCCGGCGGACTCCGCTGCGGCGTGTGCGCGCAGCTTCTCGTGATACGCCTCAGGGCGCCGCCGCATCACCGCCAAGAGCGCGTGGTGGGGGGCGCGAAGGTCGAACGAGGTGATCGCACCACCTTCGGTTGGGTCGATCTGCAGCCGCGCGCCAGCGTTGGCGAGCTGGAGCTCACTGGCCCCGTCAAGGTCGAGATCGGCAAGGAGCGCTGGCAGCGCTGCCCCTGCGTTAGTGCGGCGGTAGGTGCCGTCAGCGATGTCTTCGGCGGCGATGAGGTGCTCAAAGGTGGCGAGGCGCATGTGCGTGATGTACACACCGCCGAAGAGTCCGTGCCAGTAGCAGTCATTCGATTGGCCGCGGTGCAGGTGATCCTCGGCGGCGAGCCGCTCGGCCCCAGCCGGCATGGCGGCCACCTTGGCACTGGTGCGCAGCATCTGCTTATGCAGATCATTGATCTCGCTGTACTTCACCTGGAAGTTGCGCCAGAAGCCACCGCGCAGATAGCGCGCCTCAGGGCTACGCGCATCCTGAGCCGCATGCAGCATCGGCCCAAAGACCTGTGACTCCTCTGGCGGCAAGACCCAATCGCCCATCTCGGCATACGACGAGGTCGGTAGGTAAACACGACCGATCGGGCCGCGCTCATCGAGCCAACGCGATGGCGTGGTGGTGGTGAGCCAGTCCGCACTCTTCTCGAGGGCGGTGAAGAACTTCTCGACCCACTGCCCCTCGCCCCAGCAGTGATCCCAGGTGGTTGGCCACGAGCCGAACTTCTCACCGTCGTCACCCATCGTGCCGATGCGATCACCCTCTGGCGTGGCGTGCTCGCGCAGGTACTCAATCACGCTCTCGACTGTGCCGAAGGGGATGCGATAGCGAAGCCCCTGCTCTGTGCCGAAGACGGTGAGCGGCTTCCCCTCGTCTTCGGTGAGGTAGGCGCCCCAGAGTGCATCTTCGGGAATGGCGGCGGCGCGGAAGTGCGCATCGTCGAGGATCGTCCAGCGATAGCCGCCATCGTGCAGTGCCGCCGGTAGTGATGGCTCCCAGACGCGCTCGGCGAGCCATGCACCCTGCGGCGCAACGCCGACGAGCTCCTTGATGCGCTCGCGCATGCGCCGCAACTGTGCGACGCGATCGGCGGCGGGGAGTGAGGCGAGGATCGGCTCGTAGAGTCCGCCACCAACGATCTCAACCTGGCCACGCTCAACGAGGGCACGGACGCGCGCAAGGAACTCTGGATGCGCGGCGGCGAACCACTCGAGGAGTGGTCCCGTGTAGTGAAGCGAGAGTCGAACCTTCGGATGGCGCTCCAGCGCCTCGATCATCGGCAGGTAGGCCTTCTCGTAGATCTCGTCGAAGACCCAGCCGAAGTTGCCGACCGGCTGGTGGTTGTGCAGGGTGAGCGCGAGCGAGATCCGACGGGGTGCGCCTCTGCTACTCATGGGGAGAGGTTAGCGGTGGGACCCCGTTTGTGGGGCGGCGGCGGGGAGGTAGAGCTGCTCGCAGTACTCGTGGAGCATGCGGGTGGTGCTGAAGCGCCAAAGGGTGCTGCCGATTGATGCACGCGCCAGGTCGAGCCAAGCGGCGGGGAGGCCATCGGCGCCGCGATCGTAGTAGCGCGGTACGACCTCGTTCTCCAGGATGCGATAGAGGCTCTCGGCGTCAGCCGCGTCTTGTGCCGCGTCATCTGGGTTGATGGAGGTGTCGCCGATCGCAAAGCCGTTGCTGCCCGTGTACCCCTCGTCCCACCAGCCATCAAGGATCGAGACGTTCACGGCGCCATTGGCAGAGGCCTTCATCCCCGAGGTGCCCGACGCCTCGAGCGGTCGACGCGGCGTGTTGAGCCACACATCACAGCCGGCGACGAGATAGCGCGTCGTGCGCATGTCGTAATCCTCCATAACAAAGATGCGCCCGCGGAAGGCGTCGGTGCGGCTCTTCTCCCAGATGTCGCGAATCACCTCTTGGCCGGCGCGATCAGCCGGGTGCGCCTTTCCGGCGAAGACAATCTGCACTGGCCGGTCACTGCTGCTCAAGATGCGGGTGAGACGCTCAATATCGGTGAAGAGAAGATTGGCGCGCTTATAGGTGGCGAAGCGGCGAGCGAAGCCGATCGTCAGAACGTTGGGGTCGAAGAAGGTGTCCGCCTCGCGCAGTGCGTCGGGCGAGTCACCGTGTCGCCCGAGCTGTCGGCGGATGGAGTCACGCAAGAACTCTCCGAGCGCCACCTTCTGTCGAGCGTGGGCATCCCACCAGGCGCGCGCATCAACGCCGCCGAGGCGCTCCCAGAAGCCTGCCGCCTCTGGTCCATCGGTGTCGAGTCGATCGAGGTCGGCGTTCAGGAACTGCTCGTAGACGACGCGCGTCTCGCGCCCCACCCAGGTCGGCATGTGCACCCCATTGGTGATCCCAAGGATCTTGTTGGTGATGACTGGTGACCAGGTGGCGTTCGCCGTCTCCGCGTGCAGCTTGCTCACGGCGTTCGCGCCAACGCTCAGTCGAAGTGAGAGGGCGGTCAAATCGAAGGCACCACGATCGCCCTCAGCGCCAACGGCGAGATCAAGCATGCGTTGCAGCGGTACGCCGCCGGCGTCGGCCTCACCGGTGCCGTCACAGAGTGGCCCAACAACGCGGCGCACCAGGTCAACGGCGAACTTCTCATTCCCGGCCGAGACCGGGGTGTGAATGGTGAAGACGGTGTGACGCTTGACGTGATCAAGCGCGCTATCAAGCGTCTCGCCCGCGGCGACGAACTCGCGTGTGCGCTCCACGAGGTTCAGGGCCGAGTGACCTTCGTTCAGGTGGTAGACCGACGGGGCGACGCCCAGGGCGCGCAGGGCGCGAATGCCGCCGACGCCGAGCACCATCTCCTGGTGCAGGCGCATCTCGCGGCCACGCACGTACAAGATGTGGGTGATCGGTCGGTCAGATTCGCTGTTGGCGCTGATGTCTGTATCGAGGAGCAGAACAGGCACGCGACCAATCTGTGCAACCCATACCGCCGCCGAAACTCTGCGGTCGCCGAGCGGGATCGAGATAACGAGCTGCTCGCCGGTCGGACCTGCGGCGCGCGCGAGGGGCAACAGCGAGAGGTCAATCTCTGGGTAGGCGTGCTCCTGATGCCCATCGGCATCAATGGCTTGGCGGAAGTATCCGCGGCGATAGAGGAGTCCGACGCCGACGAGTGGGAGCGCCATATCTGAGGCGGCCTTCATATGGTCGCCGGCCAAGACGCCGAGGCCGCCGGAGTAGAGGGTGAGGCTCTCGTGCCAGCCGAACTCGGCACAGAAGTAGGCGATCGGGTTGGTGAGGTCGGCACCGTGTGCGCGAGGGAACCAGTGGTCGCTGCCGCCGGCCATGTAGTTGTCGAACGCAGCAACGACCTCGTCGACCTGGGTCAGGAACTTCGGATCCTCAAGGAGCGGCTCCCAGTCAATTGGGCCAGAGCAGATGGCGACGGGGTTACGCGTAGCGATCCAGCGCTCGGGATGAATGCGGCGGAAGAGGGCGCGAGCCTCAGGGTGCCACGACCACCAGAGGTTGTACGAGACGCGGCGCAGCCCCTCAAGGCGAGGTGGGACGCGGAACGAATCAGGTGTCGGTAGCGTGCGCAGCACGACAGAGCTCGTCATCAGTTCGTATCCTCCCCCCAATTGGCCACTCCGCCCTACGGCTGCTCGTGGCACGGGCGGATTCTAGCGCCCGCCGCGCCCCTGTCGCTCGGCATCGGTCTCGGGGTACGAAACTGGT
>JAEMRB010000078.1 GCA_016463555.1 Chloroflexota bacterium | reverse complement strand
TCTTCGACTCGCAGGCGTGCCGCCTGCAACTGCGCCTCGGCGTGCTTCTGGAGCGCGACGCCCCGTTCGTACTGCCCTACTGCAGCCTCAAGATCTGCATCTTGCGTCTCGAGATCATCCACGATGGAACGGAGTTCCGCAACGGTCGCCTCGAAGGTTGCTGGAAGCGCCGCGCCTGTCTCTGCATGGCGGGTGGCGCGCGCTGGGGTGACCTTACGCTTCGCCATCTGCCACCCCCTTCACTCGCTCTGTCACGGTTGCCCGAACGGCACCCTTGGCCAGGCGGATATGTAACGACGCCCCAAGGGGCGCATCTCGCCAAGAGCGTACCGCCCTTCCCCCATCCCCCGCCACAATCGCGTAGCCACGTGCGAGAACCCGCAGGGGCGAGAGGGCACCGAGCAGGAGGTTCAGCTGCCCGAGGGTGCTCGTTGCCCCCTGGAGGCTCGTGAGGGCTGCGCGGGTCAGGTCGTCGGAGAGCTGCGCGACGCGCTCTTGCGCTCGCTCGATCCGGTCGAGCGGCCCAACATCATCAAGGGCTCGCGCCGCCTCCTGCAGTCGACGCTCCGCGCGGTCAACGGCGAACGCCAACGCACGACCGCCACGATCTCGCAAGCGCGCAACGTCATGCCGCGACTGCAGTAGATCGCTTGAGAGTGCGGCGGCGCCGATGCTCGGTGTGCCGGCGCGCAAATCCGCCACCAGATCGGCGAGGGTCACATCCGATTCGTGGCCAACGGCAGAGATGACTGGGGTTGCGGAGGCGGCGATGGCACGCAACACCCCCTCAACATTGAAGGCACCAAGATCGTCACTGGAGCCGCCACCACGCGCCAAGAGGAGCACGCTGATGGCGTCGGGGCGACCGCTGCGTCGCTCCTTCACGGCGCAAGCATCGATCCGTGCGATCGCCTTGGCGATCTCTTCGGGGGCACCAGCCCCTTGCACCGCGGTATGAACGACGACCAAACGTGCCAGCGGCGCCTCGCGGCGCAGAACGCGCAGCACATCGTGCAACACGGCACCAGAGGTAGAGGTGATCAGACCAATGCCACGTGGCGCATGCGGGATTGGCCGCTTGCGTGCTGCATCAAAGAGCCCCTCAGCCTGCAACGTGCGCTTCAGTGCCTCGAGCTCTCGCGAGAGGAGGCCCATCCCACCCGCTCGCTCGACTGTTGTGGCGACCAACTGATAGCGGCTCCGCGGGCTATAGAGATCGATGCGACCGCGAACCATGACGATCTCGCCGACCACTGGCGTCTCTTCGCCTGGACGAATCGCACCGCGGAAGCGCACCACATCGAGGGTCGCCTCTTCATCTCGGAGGGTCAGGTACTCGTGGCCGGCAGAGCTGCGCATGGCGCTCTGCACCTCGCCAACGACAACGCAATCAGTTAACGACGGGTCGGCGCTGATGCGCTCCTTAATGCGGGCGGCGACGTCAGAGACGCTGAGCGCCTCGACGGGAGCGTCAAACTGGTTCAGACGCGCGTCTGGTACTCGCCCGTTCGTGTATCAACGCGAATGACGTCACCCACGCTAACGAAGAGCGGTACCTGGACGACCAGACCTGTCTCGAGGGTTGCCGGCTTTCGTGTTCCGGTTGCCGTGTCGCCAGCGAATCCTGGGTCGGTCTCGGTCACGGTGAGATCAAGGTTGATCGGCAACTCAACGCCGAGCGTCTCGCCCTCGTAACTGACGCGGTCAAGCTGCAGACCGTCCTTGATGTAGTCCTTCGCATCTCCAAGCTGCGTAGCGGTGATCACGAACTGGTCGTAGGTCTCTGTGTCCATGAAGGTGTAGTCGTCGCCCTCGGAGAAGAGGAACTGCGCAGTACGGCGCTCCATCGTGGCGCGAGGGAACTTCTCGCCCGCCTGGAAGGTCTTCTCAACGATGGACTGCTTGCGGACGTTGCGGAACTTAATGCGAACCTGCGCAGAGCCACGCCCCATCTTGATGTGGTGGTAGTCGAGGATCTGCCAGAGGTCTCCCTCGAGCTCAATCACGACGCCCTTCTTCAGTTCACCGGTTGAGATCATTAGCCCTCCTTTGGCAGAGAGTCTCTGCAGTTGTGACTAGTTTAGCCGTCAGCCGACGATTAGGGGTTCAGCGGGGAATCGCGTAAGGATCGTGAGGCTCTTTGCTGCGGTATTGACTGCGACGAGATCCTCGATACGGATGCCGATCTCGTCTTGAACGTAGATGCCGGGCTCAACACTAAAGACGGTCGGGCTTGGCAGTGCGTCGTCCGTCGCGCCTCGCGAAAGTGAGGGTGACTCGTGCGTCTGGAGGCCAATCCCATGACCGAGGCCGTGATCGTAAACGTGCGGGGATCCGGCCATGGCAGCGCGCGTGGCGACGTCGCAGGCCCGACCAGAAGGGAGTGGGCCGCCCTGCTCAACTGCTGATCGCAATAGATCAATCGTGGCCGCCTGCCCGCGATGCACCGCCGTATAGAGCGCAGCGTGCTCCAATGAGGGTTCGCCCACAAAGAGCGTGCGCGTCATATCCGAGCGATAGCCCGCTACCTGTGCGCCGAAGTCGAAGAGGATGACCTCTCCAGCACGGAGTTCACGTGTGCCTGGATTTCCGTGCGGGAGTGCAGCATTGCCACCGGCAAGCGCAGCAACATCAAAGGCGAGCGCCTCAGCGCCCCCTTCGCGCATGGCACGCTCCAGTGACCAGGCAAGCGCGGACTCTGTCACGCCAGGCCGAATCTGATCAAGGATCCCCGCGAGTGCCCGATCGGCAACAGCACACGCTGCCGCGATGCGCTCAATCTCTGACGCCTCTTTCACCGCTCGAAGTGCTCTCCCCCACCCGCGGATGCTGCGGAGTTCTACTCCGGGCGCCGCCTCTGTAATGCGCTCCCAGACGGCGTGGCGCACCTCTTGAGCGTCGAGTCCGAGCTGACGTGCGCCGTGGTTGTGCAGCCATGTCGCAATTGCCGCACCCACGTCGCTGCCGTAGTCAATATGTGCCGCATCTGGCGCCTCCCGCTGCGCCTGGATGATGTAGCGCGAGTCGACAAGAAGGCCGAGTGCATCGGCAGTCATGAGAAGCCAGCCGCTCGACCCTGAGGTCGGCTCCTCGTTCGGCCCAAAGCAGATCCCCGCAAAATATCGAGCATCCGCGTGACTCGTGAGCATGAGGGCGTCGATCCCTTCGCGAGCCATACGTTCACGTAGTGCTGCTAGGCGGGTAGGACGGGCCTGACGATCCGCATCGAGCCAGCCCGCGAGTACCGCGGGGCTGGGAGGAGCGGCAAAGTCCGAAGGGGTTGGGAGTGAGGCGTGCTTCACGGACGGAACCCGTAAAACGCCGCCCAGCGTAGATGCTCCGCGTACGTCTTACTGTAAACCGTTGCCCCGTTACCGCCAGGGATCGCAATGAAATAGAGCTCCTTGCGGCTGCTGTCTGGGTTTCGTGCGGCTGCGATCGACGCTGCACTTGGTGTGCAGATCGGTGCGGGAGGCAGGCCGCGGCGCGACATAGTGTTCCAACGCTGCAAATCGCTGGGGATTGAAGGTGAAGCGGCCACGTCGTAAATGCCGCGTGGGATAGCCCAAAACAAATAGTCCTTCCAGCTCGCGATCTTGAGCTTCCGTAGTGCGGCGCTGTCGATCATGTAGATCAGCGTGACATCTGAGCCGAGCCCCATCCCGACCGTCTGGCGATAGGCAAAAACACCGGCAATCCGTGCACGCTCAGAATCAATCGCAGCTTCGCGCTCGATGATTGAGGCAAGCGTGAGCACCTCAGCAAAGCTTCGACCATCAGCCGTTGCGCCACGCAACTCTTCGGGCACACTCTCGGCAAATCGATCAATCAACATCCGCACGAAGCCATTAGCGGTCGTGGAGAGCGGGACACTGAACACGCCGGTGCCAATACGGCCTTCAAGCGAATCTTTTGGCTTCAGGTCAAGCCACGAGTAGTCAGCGCGAATATCCTCGGGCGGGTCACGGAGAATCAACTCAACACTTGCTGGCGTAAAAGGAAGATCGAGTGTGCTGATCTTCGCGATAACCTGTTCGAGGCGGATTCCTGCACGCAGGGCGACAGCGACCGTTGGCTCGCGATACGGATTCGTCAGCGCGGTCGCAACCTCGGTGGGGGTCATAGAGGCTGCGACCTTGAACGTGCCGGCCTGTAGTTTTCCGTCGAGACCGGCGGCGCGCACGGCATAGATGAAGCCGATCTCGTCGGCGATCAACCCAGCATCGAGCAGCTGGCTGGCGATAGCGGCGGTCCCCGTTCCTGC
>JAEMRB010000077.1 GCA_016463555.1 Chloroflexota bacterium | reverse complement strand
ACTTCATCAGCTTCCTCATCCTCGAGACCGGCATGCTCGGTGTCTTCCTGTCGCTCGACCTCTTCCTCTTCTACATCTTCTGGGAGATCGTGCTCGTGCCGATGTACCTGATCATCGGCATCTGGGGCGGCGCCGACCGCATCTACGCCACGATCAAGTTCGTGCTCTACACGCTCGTCGGATCACTGCTCATGCTTGTGGCGATCCTGGCAACCGCCTTTAGCCACCAGGCCGCCACCGGCTCGTGGACTGGGGCATTCGACCTGCTGGCGCTGCGGGGCACGATTACGGACCCAACGCTGCAGATCCTCGGGTTCGCAGCGTTCGCGCTCGCCTTCGCCATTAAGGTGCCGATGTTCCCCTTCCACACCTGGCTCCCTGATGCGCACGTACAGGCCCCCACGGCGGGCTCCGTCATCCTCGCCGGCGTGCTGCTGAAGCTCGGCGGCTACGGCTTTATTCGCTTCGCGATTCCGCTCTTCCCCGACGGCGCGCACCTCTTTGCGCCGCTCATGATCGCCCTCTCCGTGATCGCCATCATCTACGGCGCGCTCGTGGCGATCGTGCAGACCGACCTGAAGAAACTGATCGCGTATAGCTCCGTCAGCCACATGGGATTTGTCACGCTCGGGATCTTCACCTTCAACCAGCAAGGGGTCGACGGCGCAATCTTGCAGATGCTCAACCACGGCCTGATCACGAGCGGGCTCTTCCTGCTCGTTGGTATCGGCTATGAGCGCACGCACGATCGCGAGATCGCCAAGATGGGCGGCTGGGCGGTGCGCACTCCCGTGTACGCCGCGCTCTTCGGCTTCTTCCTCTTCGCCTCCGTGGGCTTGCCTGGCCTATCGGGATTCGCCGGTGAGTTCTTGGTGCTCCTCGGTGCATTCATCGCCAACCCGATGGTTGCCGGCGCATCGACCCTCGTCATGATCCTTGCCGCCGTCTACCTGCTCTACATGTACCAGCGTGTCTTTACCGGACCACTCTCACCGTTCTTAAAGGGGCTTGGCGCAAAGCTGACCGATGTCACCCCAACCGAGATTCTGACACTCGCACCACTCGCAACTCTGATCGTGATCTTCGGTGTGATGCCAACCCTTCTCACCAGCTCATTCGCCAAGAGTGTTGAAACGTTCCTGATGTCGGCGATTAGTGTGGTCGGGCAATGAACAACGACCTGCTCACCTTGGCGCCACTCATCACCGTCGTCGTCGGCGCGATCGCGGTGTTGGTGAGCGACATGATCACGCCAAATCGCAACCATGCGCCGATTGCCGTCGCACTCGCTGCTCTCGGCGCAACCGCCGCGCTGCTGATCAATCAGGGTGGAAGCAGCGCCAGCGCGCTTGGTGGCAGCTACGTCGCAGGGCCATTCGTCGCCTTTCTCGGCCTCCTCGGAATCTCGATCGTGGCGATCACGCTCTTGATTGCGCCGGCCTATCTTGCGGCGCGCAACTATCCAACCGCTGAACTTTCAGCAACGCTCCTCTTCGCCCTCGCTGGCGCGATCCTGCTCGGTGCCGCAACCGACCTTGTCACACTCTTTGTTGGCCTCGAACTGATGGTCATCCCTGGGTACGTCCTTGCCGGATATGCGAAGCGCGATCCACTGAGCACCGAGGGTGCCGTGAAGTACTTCCTGCTCGGCAGCTTCTCGAGCGCCATTCTGCTCTTCGGCATCGTGGTGCTCTGGGGTGCTGCGGGAACCGCTTCGCTGAGCGGCATTGCAGTTGCGCTTGCATCTGGAGAGGCGAGCGCAGGGCTCGCCGTTGCACTCGCGCTGATCACCACCGGTTCGGCATTTAAGATCGCGGCGGTGCCGTTCCACTACTGGACACCCGACGCCTACCAAGGATCACCAACGCCGATCACTGGCTACCTCTCGGTCGGTCCGAAGGTTGGTGCCTTCGTGCTCCTCATTAAACTGTTCGTGATCGCTCTTGCGCCACTCGCCGCTCTCTGGATCCCGGTGATGGTGGTGTTGGCGGCGGCAACGATGACGCTCGGCAACCTGGTGGCCCTCACCCAGAGCAACGTGAAGCGCATGCTCGCCTACTCATCGATCGCACACACCGGCTATCTGATGGTCGGCATCGTTGCGGCTGGCGCGGGAGAGGCGGCGGGAGTCGCTGGAGTTCTCTTCTATGCGGCGGCGTACGCGTTCATGAACCTCGGCGCGTTTGCATTCTTGACCGCGCTGCAGGATCGACCTGGCGCTACGACGCAGCTTTCCGATCTCGCTGGGCTCGGCCGCAAACATCCGCGCATGGCGATCCTCGCGGCGATCTTCCTGCTGAGCCTCACCGGCATCCCGCCGACGGCCGGCTTCTTTGCCAAGACATACGTCATCCTGGCTGCGGTGCAGGCGGGGGGGCCAGCCACGATCCTCGCCGTGATCGCGGTGCTCAACGCCGCCATCGCCGCCTTCTACTACCTGCGCGTCATCGTCTATCTCTTCATGCGCGACCCGGCGGAGCCAGCGGTTCAGGTGGCCGAGGGGCCAATGCTGCGCGCCGGCCTGCTGATCGCCGCCATTGGCACGGTGGCCCTCGGACTCGCCCCCACCCCGATCATCGAGGCGGTTATCCAGGCCCTCGCCACGTAGGCGCCGCCCCCAGGGCGGGGTGTAACAATCCAGCTCCCCGTCACGCCACGGCCCCGTCGCATCAGCGGGAATTCATATAAACTTCCGCTTCTATGAGCGCACAGCACGCATCCGCACTCCCCGCCGCCACGGGCGCCGCCGTCTCCCGCCTTGCGGGAGAGCGTGACGTCATTGAGGCGGCGCGCCGCGTGCACCGTGCCCTCGGCGATACCAACCGCCTTGAGGTGGTCCGCCGCCTTGCGGCTGGCCCCGCCACCGTCTCTGAGCTGATTGAGTTCACCGGCCTCTCGCAGCCGCTCGTCTCGTGGCACCTGCGCCGCCTCCGCGCCGCCGGTCTCGTCACCACCGAGCGCTCCGGTCGCGAGTCGATCTGCACGCTCCGCATCGCCACCATCGCCGAAGGCCACGCGTTGATGCTCTCCGCCCTCGGCATCGCTGACCCTGCCGCCTGGATCGCCCCAGCCGATGCGCTGCCGAGCGCCACGCCACTCGTAGACGCCGTTCGCGGCGAGGAGGCCTAACCGTGGCCAAGCGCAAGATCGCGAAGCGCACAAGCGGCAAGCGCGTCACGCAGGGGAGCCTCCTTACCAGCAACGAGCGCACTGCGATCAAGCGCATCGGTGAGCCGATCGCGCTGCTGCTGGGAAAGATCGGCTTCTCGCCCGACGGGCTCACCCTTGTTGGATTCGGCATCGTGTTGATCGCCACCGCGCAGGTTGCACTCGGCAACTGGGCAATCGCGGCGGGCATCCTTATCGCTGGCACGTTGTTTGATGGGCTCGACGGCACACTCGCCCGCGCAACGAATCGCGTCACCGCGTTCGGCGCCTTCTTCGACTCATCGCTGGATCGCGCGGCGGAGGCGGCGATCTACGCCGGCATCGTTTACAGCGCCGCAGTCCTTGGTGACATCCAGATCGGGACCTCAGCTGCGCTTGCGCTCGGCATCGGCTCACTCGTGAGCTATGTGCGTGCGCGCGGCGAGGGACTCGGCGTCTCCGCACACGGTGGCATTGCGCAGCGCGCCGAGCGCGCGGCTCTACTCATCCTCGGCCTGCTCGCCGCCGGTCTCAGCGGCGAAACAAGCTACCTGCTCTACGCACTCCTCATCATCGTTGCACTATCAGTAGTCACCGTGCTGCAGCGAATCTTGTTTATTCGCGCCGCGTTGGCAACCAACGGGCGTCGCACATAGCGCGCCAATTGAATACTCGCCGCCTGGCGTGAAACGGGCGGTTAGTGAAGGCGGACCCACAGGTGTGGGCTCGCAAAGCGGAAAGGTCGCAAAGGCGACAGAGAAAGGGGTAACAGGAAAATGGTAGAGATGAACGGGCCTCGCGCCCAGTGGAACGCCCGACCGGCGCCGACAACGCCGATCAAGGCAACGAACCCGATCCGCGTCGCAATCGCGGGCGTCGGCAACTGCGCCAGCAGCTTGGTGCAGGGCCGATACTTCTACGCCGACGTGGCGAACGACGCAAAGGTCCCAGGGCTGATGCACGTTGACATCGGCGGCTATCACGTACGCGATCTTGACTACGTTGCCGCGTTCGACGTCAACGTGAACAAGGTTGGCAAGGATCTCTCCGTTGCACTTGGCGCAGAGCCAAACAACACCTGGACCTTCCAGGAGATCCCAACCACCGGCGTGATCGTTCAGCGCG
>JAEMRB010000076.1 GCA_016463555.1 Chloroflexota bacterium | reverse complement strand
GCCAATCTTGTCGATCACGATGTCTGACCATTCCACATGGGCGCGCACCTCCGCTGGAGTGACTCCCGTGATGCTGCGGTACTCAATGACCCCCTCCTCGTGCAGCGCCTGACAGATCTGATCCACCCGGTCGCTTTGAAAGAGTGCGCGTCGGGATGGTAGATGCAGCACGTGTGGACGTGGTCGATCCGTGGAGATTGCCAACATTGGCGTAAACCAGGAAGCGTCCGGAACGATCGGGAGCCAACGTCCACGCGGCACGAAGCGCTTCAGGTCGACGGTTGAGATGAAAATCGGGAACGGCCACACACGCAACCAGCGGCGCATCGTTTGCGTTTTCGCTTCAAGCTTCGCGGTTAGGCCATCGAGGCTCTCGTGGAATGGTGAGTCAGTGTGCGAGGCGGCGTGCAGACTCGGCACACGAATGTCACTGCCGTGGAAGAGTAGGGCTGGGCCAATACCGTGGCGGCGCGCCGTGAGTGCCTGGAAGAGCATGCGCCGGAACGTGCCCCTGATGACAATCGGCTTGCCGCTTTCGATGATGAGATGCGTTGGTTTCGTGGGGACTTGCAGTAGATCCTTCCAGGCCTGATCGGCCGCACCGTTTACAAGTGTGTAGGTGCGATCCGCCGTAAACGAGATGGCAGACTCTTCGGGCCGCTTGATTCCCCACGACTCGGCTGCTGCTGGTGTGTTGTGCCGCACGGCGTTCGCCCACTCACGCGCCTGCCCAGCGGTATTGAGCATGCCGATTACGAGTCGATGTGGCGAGCGGCTCATGCTGATGGCAGCGATCTGTAGAGCTCGGTTAGGCGGGAAGCCTGCGCCTCCCAGTTCCAGCGTGTTGCGGCGGCGCGAATGCAACGAGCGCGCAGAGCGGCACGATCGGCGGGGCTCATGCTGAGGATTGAGTGAATGGCGGTCGCGACTGCCTGTGCGCTGGTTGGATCGCAGACAGCACCGAGTGGGCCGTCGGGATCGCCGAGCAGAATGTCGCGCATGGTGGCGAAGTCGCTACCAACTACCGGAACACCTGCACCAATCGATTCAAAGAGTTTGTTCGGTGTGGAGATGCGGTGATTCAGCGTGCTCGGCAGCACGGTGCACATGCCAACGTCGGCACCTGAGACCCAGCGGTCGAGCACTTCTGGGGCCACGGCCTTCAGAACATGAACGCGACCAGCCAGAGCCGGTTCCGCTGCGGCGGCACGCAACGTCGCTTCGAGTGGGCCGTAACCAAGAAAGACGAGATGCGCTGCGGTAAGACGTGGATCGCGAACCGCGACAAGGAGCTCTTCGAGTCCACGATGTGCCGAGAATCCGCCGTGATACAGGATCACCTGCGTGTCGGCGCCGACGCCGATGGCGGAGCGCAACTCAGTGCCGCGCGGTTCAGGGTTCCACGCGGGCGGGCAGTTGTACGTCACCACCTGTCGCTCTGGAATCTCGTAGCGCTTCGCAAGCTCTTCAATAACCTGCGGGTTCACCGCAATCAGCGCGGCTGCGCGTCGGAGTGCGGGCTGCTCAAAGCGGTCCGCCAAGATTCGCCGAATGAACGCAGGACTCTTCGCCCACCGGCCGCTCTCAAGGAAGACCTCGTGGCTGTCGTAGAGGAGCACGGCGCCTGGATTGGTACGCAGCGTTGCCAGCGCCGGGAGCGCACCAGAAAGATCGTGGGCGTGCAGGATCTGCGCGGAACCTGCGGCGCGTGCCGCGAGTGTTGCCCAAGCGGTCCAGCGAATGGCGAGTAGTGCTGCGCCCGCAAGAGGGAGGCGCACCTTTCGTGCAACGGCGACAGTAATGGCAAGTGCGCACCAGAACGGATGCAGGAGTAGGGCAAGAGGGCGTGGGCGGATCGGCAGGACGGGCGGAATCAATCCCAGTCGATGTCGAACGATGGTGAATCCGTCAGGGTGCCGCTCTGTTGTGGGGAGCTTCTCGCGACGCTGGGCAATGGCGTGCACGGTGACGGCAAACCCAGCCGCAGCCACCGTTGCCGCCTCACGGATCACGCGGCGATCGCTGACCATATTGTTGGCGACGAACATCGCCACCTGCCGCTTCGGCTGGGGGGCACCCTTTGGTACGGTGTGCGGAGCGGGGTTCGGCATGCGGCGAGTCTATCGCAGCACGCACGGGCGCCAAGGGTGAGGAGGGGCTATGCGCATCGCGGCGATCGTCGGAACGCGCCCGCAACTCATCAAGCTTGCCGCCCTTCGCCCGCACCTCACGGCGCCCATCGAGCCGTTTGTTGTTGATACCGCCCAACACCACGACGAGCTGCTTGCGGGCCAGATCTACCGCGACCTTGGGATGGCGCCTCCAGACCTCCTCCTGCCAGGGCCGGGAGATCTCCGCGACGCCGCGCGACTCGATGCAATGGTGCGTGCGCTAGATGCGGCACTGGCGCAGATAAACCCTGATGCCGTGCTCGTGTTTGGTGATACCGACTCCACACTCGCAGGTGCGCTTGCTGCGCACGCCCGCGGGATCCCAATCGTGCACATCGAGGCAGGGGTTCGCTCTGGCGATGCGTTGATGCCCGAAGAGCGCAACCGCATTGCGGTCGACAAGATCGCATCGCTGCGACTTTGCACGAGCGATGGAGCGGTGCAGGCGTTGCGCGTGGAAGGGCTCGCGGATGGGAACGTGGTCGTCGGCGACCTGATGGCCGACCTCGTGGCGCGGCTCGCGCCAACAGCGCGCGGCACTGCTGCCCTTGATGCTGCCGCGCTGCATATCGGTCGACCATTGATCTCTGATGGATTCGCGTACGCCACCCTGCACCGCGCTGATGTGCGCGAGGCGACACGGTTGCGTGCTGCGCTTGATGTGCTGCGAGTTTCCGCAGAGCATCTTGGCGTGCCGGTGCTCTTTGCGGCACACCCTGGAACCAGCGCCGCGATCACAGCGCACGGTATTGAGGTTCCCGATGGCGTGGAACTGGTGCCGCCTGTCGGCTACCTCGACTCGCTTGCCCTTACTGCACATGCGGCAGCGGTGCTCACCGACTCTGGCGGGCTGCAGCGCGAGGCGGTTTGGCTCAACACCCCAACGCTGATCTTGCGTGACACCACGGAGTGGCCAGAGCTCCTGCATCCGGCGGGGCCGTCGCTCCTCGCTGGCGTTGATGCGGGTCGCGTTGCCGCCGCCCTTGCAACGGTTGGTGCGGCAACGGGCGCTGCGGCGGTCGCCGCGCGAGCATCCCGACCCCTGCCCGCGGGGGGTGCCGCGGAGGCGATTCGAGCCGCACTAATCGCGCGTCGCTTCGCACGCTGATACCCTCACTCGTAATGAGTACACCGCAGATTCGCATCCCAATCACCCGCCCTGCCGTGGGTCGCGAGGAGGCCGACGCCGCCGCCGAAGCGATCATGTCGGGCGCCCTCGCGCAGGGTCCACGAGTCGCCGAGTTCGAGCGCCGCTTCGCCGAGATGGTTGGCGTGAAGCATGCGATCGCCGTGGCGAACGGCACCCTCGCCGAAGAGGCGATCATTCAGGGGCTCGGTATTAAGGCTGGCGACGAGGTCATTACCGTTGGTCACACCTTTAGTGCCACCGCGGCATCAATTCTTCGGGCCGGTGCCACGCCACGATTTGTCGACATTGACCCGGTTACCTGGTTGATGGACCCTGCTGCGGCCGCAGCGGCAATCACGCCAAAGACGAAGGCGCTGATGCCCGTGCACCTCTTCGGCCTCATTGCCGACATGGACGCCCTCGGCGCACTCGCCGCCAAGCACAACCTCGCGATGATTGAAGACGCCTGCCAGGCGGTCGGTGCGACACAGAACGGCAAGCAGGCCGGCTCCTTCGGCGTTGGCGCCTTCTCGCTCTACGCCACCAAGAACATCACCAGTGGCGAGGGCGGCATGATCACCACTGACGACGACACGCTGAACGAGTGGCTGCGCACCTTCCGCAGCCAAGGGGCAAAGGTGCGCTACCTGCACGAGATGCTCGGCACCAACTACCGCATGACCGATATCGCCGCCGCCATCGGCACCGTGCAGCTCGGCAAGCTGGATCAGTTCACCGCGGCGCGCGTCACCGCTGCGGCGCGCTACGACGCGCTTCTTGCCGGTGCGCCGATCGTTCGACAGGGAACGCCGGCTGGAAACCTGCACGTCTATCACCAGTACACCGTGCACGTTGGCCCAGCGCGCGACGAGATTGCGAAAGATCTTGCCAACGATGGGATCGGTACCGGCATCTACTACCCAATTCCAGTGAGCGAGCAGCCGTACATTAAGGAGCGTGGTCTTGGCGTTGCGCTGCCGGTAACTGATGCGCTGGCAAAGGGTTGCCTCTCGCTGCCGATGTTCGCTGCGATCACCGCTGCAGAACAAGAGGAGGTTGCCACCTCACTGCGACGCGCCTTGGAGCGCCACGGCGGGAGCGCTTGGCCCGCATGAAGGTTGGCCTGATCGGCCTCGGCGTCATGGGGCGCAACCATCTGCGCGTACTCGCCACACTC
>JAEMRB010000075.1 GCA_016463555.1 Chloroflexota bacterium | reverse complement strand
GCGTCATAGAGAGCCACGCCGATAGAGGCTGGCCCAGGGTTCCCTCGACACGCACCATCGGTACGAATGATGTACGACCGAATCAACAGCGTTACCGCCGTGCGCTAATTGCGGAGGAAACCTCAAGGATCGCTTTTGTGATGTTAATGCCGCGTGGGCAGGCTTCTACACAATTGAAGGTGGTACGGCAACGCCACACGCCATTTTCGTCAGACAAGATGTCTAAGCGTGTGTCGGCGTTCTCATCACGCGAGTCAAAGATAAAACGGTGTGCGTTCACGATAGCCGCGGGGCCAACGTACTCTGGTTGCGCCCAGAAGCTTGGGCACGAGGTTGTACATGCTGCACAGAGGATGCACTTGGTCGTATCGTCATAGCGATCGCGCTGCTCTTCACTCTGAATCCGCTCACCGTCACCCTCAACTGGTGCCGCCACAAGATACGGCTGTACGGAGCGGAACTTATCAAAGAACTCCTCCATATCAACGACAAGGTCCTTGACGATCGGCAGCCCAGGGAGTGGAGCCACCGTGATCGTTCGGCCCAACGCTTCTACTCGCAACTTACAGGCGAGCCGATTACGACCATTAATCAGCAGAGCGTCAGAGCCGCAGACACCGTGCGCGCAAGAGCGACGGAAGGTGATTGAGCCATCAAAGAGCTCTTTTGCCCGCGTGAGCAGATCAAGCACGCGATCCATAGGCTCCACCGGTACCGTCAGCGTTTGCCAGTGCGGCTCACTGTCGCGCTCCGGATCAAATCGCTGGATCTTGAGCTCAACCTGTGTGGCAGAAGCCATTTAGTAAACCCTCGCCTTCGGCTCAAACTTGGTGATCGTGACCGGTTTGTAGTCTAGCTTCGTGGCTGGTGCACCATCGCTCCCCTGCCAGACCAGAGTGTGCGCAAGGAACTTTGCGTCGTTTCGCTCTGGGAAGTCTTCACGGCTGTGGGCACCGCGCGACTCTGTCCGTGCGTAGGCGGAGACCGCTGTCGCCTCCGCGGTGTCAAGCAGGTAGCCGAGCTCGCGCGCCTCGAGGAGGTCGGTGTTGAAGACGCTCCCGGTGTCCTCCACGCGCACGTTGGCGTACTCCCCCTTCAACTTGGCGATCCCCTTTACTGCGGCGCCAAGGAGGGCCTCGTCGCGATAGACGCCGACGTTGTCCATCATCAGGGCGGCAAGCTCGCGGCGAATTTCGGCCGGGCGCACCCCAGATGGGCGTGTGCTCAGGGCGAGGAGCTCATCGCGCACCGCGCGCTCGGCACCCTGCACGGAGCCTGGCTGCGGGGTGCTCTTGCAGATCTGCGCCATGCGAATCCCCGCGCGCTTGCCGAAGACGAGGAGGTCAACGAGCGAGTTCGTGCCCAGTCGGTTGGCACCGTGCACGCTGACGCAGGCGACTTCGCCCGCCGCAAAGAGCCCTGGCACAACGTTGCCACGAGCATCGGCGAGTACCTCAGTCTCAAGATTTGTCGGAACGCCGCCCATGGCGTAGTGCGCGGTTGGCTGAACTGGGACTGGCTCGCTGATCGGCTCGACGCCCTGATAGATGCGAGCAAGTTCGGTGATGTCGGGGAGCTTCTCTTCAATCACCTTTCGGCCGAGGTGTCTCACGTCAAGATGGATGTAGTCTTTTCCCCCGATCCCTCGACCCGCACGGATCTCTTGATAGATCGCCCGCGAGATCATGTCTCGCGGGGCAAGCTCCATCAACTTCGGGGCGTATGACTCCATAAAACGCTGCCCTGCATCATTGATGAGGTAGCCACCTTCGCCTCGCGCCGCCTCACTCAACAGGATGCCGGTGCCAACGATGCCGGTTGGGTGGAACTGATAAAACTCCATGTCTTGCAGTGGCACGCCGTGCCGCCAAGCGAGTGCCATGCCGTCTCCAGTAAGCGAATGTGCGTTGGAGGTGACGCGCCACGCGCGACCGTATCCACCTGTTGCGAGCAGCACCGCCTTCGCACGGAATACGTGGAGCGTACCGTCGGCGATCTTGTACCCAACAACGCCAGAGCAGCGCCCGCCCTTGTCCGCCTCGCCCCCTTCAAAGACAAGATCGACAACGTGATACTCGTCGTAAAACTTGACCCCCGCCTTGATGCACTGCTGGTAGAGCGTTTGCAGGATCATGTGGCCGGTACGGTCGGCGGCGTAGCAACTGCGCCGTACTGGCCCTTCGCCGTAGTTCCGCGTGTGCCCACCAAAGCGACGCTGGTCAATCTTTCCATCTGAGGTGCGATTGAATGGAAGGCCCATGCGCTCAAGTTCAATCACGGCGGGAATCGCCTCACGTGCGAGTACCTCGGCCGCATCCTGGTCGGCGAGATAGTCGCCACCCTTGATGGTGTCGAACATGTGCCACTCCCAGTGGTCCTCTTCAACGTTGCCGAGCGCGGCGCAAACACCACCCTGTGCAGCACCGGTATGCGAGCGGGTCGGATAGAGCTTCGTCAGTACTGCAGTGGGAATCCCTTCGCGCGCCAGCTCGAGCGCCGCCCAGAGTCCGGCGCCACCTGCGCCGACCACGATCGCGTCAACGTCGATCTGCCCAACCTCTGCTCGTAGTGCACTACTCATTTGTCCACCTAATCCATTGGTAGCGTCACAACGACTTGGGTGCCAAGGACGAATAGCAGGAGTGCGATGGCGTACAGGCCAATGAGCGACGCTTGCCTAATGCGCGAGGGGACATAGTCCTGCATGACCGTCCGCATACCAAGGAATCCATGCACCAACACGGCCATTAGCATCCCCCAGTCGAGCACGCGAAGGGTGATTGAGTTCCAACGAGTTTGGCGAACCCACTCTGCACTCTGAATACCTGGATCGAAGACGAAGTGCGTCATGGAGAAGTGCGCAAGCGCTAATACAAAGAGCGCAAGTGAGCTGATGCGCACCGCCCACCAGACATAGAGATCCACACGCGACCCTGTCGGGCGTGGGCGGCCGGAGATCGAATACTTCTGGGCGCTCATGCTGCCATCTCCCAGATAGGCTTCAGGATGATGTACGCGCCAGGTAGGCCAAAGGTAAAGAAGGTGACCCAAACAGCTCGCCACAGCCCACGGTGGTAGATCGTCAGCGCAGGCCAGAAGTCCATGACGACGATGCGCATGCCGTTGAGGGCGTGATAAAACAGCGCCGCTCCGAGGAGGGTCTCCATCACACGACCGGGCGCGCTGGAATAGAACTCTCCTAGTGCGTCATAGAGCGCTGGATTAGCCCCAATCAACCAAATATCAAATACGTGTAAGACGATGAAGGCCCACACGCCAATGCCTGAGATTCGATGGAAGGCCCAGGCAACCATCCCCTCCCCGCCGCGATAGGACGGGTAGTTTCGAAGCTTCTGCGGGGAGGCGAGTGGGCTAGATCCTTGGGTCACGTGCACGCCCCTCCTTACTCCTAATCAGGGCGTTGAAACCCTGAGAATTGATCCCTCCGAATCCTAGCCGCAACGCTTGAAGTCTGCCCGCGTACACTACCCCCTGTTACAGCGGGGGAGAGCCCACCACGGACCATGCGGAGGCGAAGTGAAACTACACGAGGCTGAAGCCCGAGAACTCTTATTTCGAGCCGGTCTCCCCGTCCCAGATGCCGACGTGGCCACTACCGCCGCGGGTGCCCGCGCCATCGCCGAACGCCTCTTCGCCTCTGGGGTAGACCAGGTCGTGATTAAGGCTCAGGTCCTCGTTGGCGGGCGAGGGAAGGCCGGCGGGGTCAAGCTCGCCGGAAGCGCCGCAGAGGCCGAGTCAACCGCCGCCGCAATTCTTGCCCTCACGATTAAGGACCTTCCTGTGCGACGCGTGCTCGTTGCGCCAGCCTCCACGATCATCCGCGAGATCTATCTCGCCGCACTGATCGATCGCACCACGCGTGGAGTTCTCGTCATGGCCTCCGCCGCTGGCGGCATGGAGATTGAAGAGGTCGCCGCCAAGGATCCGACCGCGATCGTTCGCGAGGTCGCGCACCCACACGGTGGACTCCTCCCGTTCCAGGCGCGCCGACTCGGCTTCGGCATTGGGCTGCGCGGTGAACTGCTCAAGCAGTTCTGCGTGATTGCGGCTGGGCTCGTGAAGATTGCGCGCGAGAGCGACGCCGACCTTGTTGAGGTGAATCCGCTCGCGGTCGTTCCGGCAGCAGAGCTTCCTGGCGGCGAACGACTCATCTGCCTCGACGCAAAGGTGACGCTTGACGACTCAGCGCTCGACCGACATCCCGACCTTGCCGCCTGGCGCGATGCCGACAGCGAGGATCCGATCGACCGCGAGGCGCGCGAACAGGGGATCTCCTACATCCGACTTGATGGGAGCATCGGCTGCATGGTGAACGGCGCCGGCCTCGCCATGACCACGCTCGACCTCGTGACCCGCGCCGGCGGCACGCCGGCAAACTTCCTCGACATTGGCGGCGGTGCTCGCGCCGATAAGGTCGCCGCCGCAATGCGCATCATCCTTGCCGATGCGGGAGTGAAAGCAATCCTTGTGAACATCTTCGGTGGCATCACGCGCGGCGACGAGGTCGCGAAGGGACTCATCGAGGCGCGCGCGCAACAGGAGCGCACCGTGCCGATGGTCGTGCGCATCGTTGGCACTAATGCGGCAG
>JAEMRB010000074.1 GCA_016463555.1 Chloroflexota bacterium | reverse complement strand
ACGGTTGAGTCTCCGTTCCGCGCCATCGTGGAGCCGATCTGCCACTACCTCGACGAGATCGAGAGCGAGGATGCGCACCTGCCACCAGAGCAGCACCGCATCAATGTGGTGTTGATTCCGGAGTACGCCGGCCGACACTGGTGGGATCGCATCCTGCATAACGGCAACGGGAAGCGCCTACGCGAGACGCTGCTCGGCCGACGCAACACGGTGATCCTCGACGTTCCGTACCGCCGCGACCTAGAGTAAGTAGCTCCCGCCTTAAGGAGCTTCGCCACGAGATCCCCGAGGGGGGGTCTGCCCCTTCGCTCTTGCCTACCTATTTGTGGATAACTCTCTTGACAATGGTATTGATAAGGTTGTAGCCTGATCAGGTGTTGAAAAGCGGGGGTGTAGGGGTTGATCCAGCACGGCCGGTCTACGTGATCAGCGTGGCGGCCAATATCGTCTCGGTCCACCCCCGAACCCTGCGCATCTACGAGGAGGAGGGCCTGATCTGCCCCTCCCGCACCGAGTCGAACATCCGCCTCTTCTCTGAGAACGACCTGCGGCGCATCCTCTGGATACGCCACCTGACGCAAGACTTTGGGGTCAACCTTGCCGGCATCAAGCTCCTCTTCGAGCTTGAGGAGCGGCTCGGCGAACGAATCTTGGAGCGACTCTACGAAGAGGGCCAGGCGGAAGAGGCGAAGCGAGCGCCGCAGGAAGCGGCAGGAAGGGGACGAGCATGAGCAAGCGAACCGAGCGAGAGATTCAGGCAGACCTCGATGAAGAGCTAAACGAAGAGGAGCAGCTCGCCATTGACGAGGCTGTCGCCGCGAGCGACGACGAAACCGTGGTGCCACGTGGGCGCGGCTCCTTCCCCCTCGTTCCTCTGCGCGAGATCGTCATCTTCCCCGAGATGGTTGCGCCGCTCAAGGTTGGCCGCGACAAGAGCGTTGCCGCCATTCGTGCCGCTGCCGCGGCTGGCGGCTGGATCGCCCTGGTGACCCAGCGTGAACCAGAGCAAGAGGAGATCACCTCGGTCGACCAGCTGCATGCAATGGGCACGCTCGCCAAGATCGCGCAGGTCGTGAACCTTCCCGACGGCACACTCCGCGCCGTGGTGCAGGGTCAGCGTCGCTTTAAGGTGAAGTCGCTCGACACCACTGGCGCAGCACTCATGCTGAAGGGAACGATCGTTGAGACGCCAGAGGTCACCGGCGTTGAGGTCGAGGCGTTGATGCGCAGCGTGCAGGCACAGGTGGAGACGTACGTCACCTCTGGCGCACCGGTGCCACCAGAGGCGGCTGTCGCAGCGAAGAACATTAGTGATCCAGGGCTGCTTGCCGATATGACGGCCTACACCCCAGACATGACGACCGATCAGCGCCAGGAGCTTCTCGAGACGATCGATGTGGTTGCTCGGCTGAAGTACGTCGCGTCATTCTTGTCGCGACAGATTGAGATCCTTGAGATCAAGGGGAAGATTCAATCTGAAGTGCGCTCCGAGATGGATAAGAGCCAGCGCGAATACTTCCTGCGCGAACAGCTCAAGGCGATTCAGCGCGAGCTTGGCGAGGAGGATCCGCAGCAGGCGGAGACGAATGAGTTGCGCGAGAAGGTTGAAGCCTCTGGCATGCCTGAGGAGATCAAGTCGCGTGCGCTCAAGGAGCTCGACCGCATGAGCCGCATCCCTTCGGCATCGCCTGAGGTTGGTGTGATTCGTACGTACGTTGATTGGCTGATCTCGATGCCGTGGAACGTCGCTACCGAGGATCGCATTGAGATCAAGGAGGCGGCCAAGGTGCTCGCCGACGATCACTACGGCTTGGAGAAGGTGAAGGAGCGCATCATCGAGTACCTCGCGGTGCGCAAGCTTGCGCCACAGGTGAAGAGCCCGATCCTCTGTTTCGCTGGCCCTCCAGGGGTTGGCAAGACGTCGCTCGGCAAGTCGATCGCTCGTGCGATGGGCCGCAAGTTCGTGCGCATGAGCCTCGGTGGCTTGCACGACGAGGCAGAGATTCGTGGGCACCGCCGCACCTACATCGGCGCACTCCCCGGCCGAATTGTGCAGGGAATCAAGCAGGCCGGCACGAAGAATCCCGTCTTCATGCTTGATGAGATTGACAAGCTTGGTGCGGACTTCCGTGGCGATCCTTCGTCGGCGCTCCTCGAGGTGCTCGACCCTGAGCAGAACGCAACCTTCCAGGACAACTACCTCGAAGTGGAGTTCGATCTCTCGCAGGTGCTCTTCGTTGCCACTGCGAATCAGCTCGACACCATTCCTGCGCCGCTGCGCGACCGCATGGAGATCATCCAGATTCCTGGATACACCGAGGCGGAGAAGGTGCAGATTGCCAAGCGCTACATCCTGCCGAAGCAGCGTGAGAATCACGGCCTGACCGAGGCGCAGGCGATCATTCCCGACGCGACGCTGGTGCACCTGATTCGTCACTACACGCGCGAGGCGGGCGTGCGCAATGCGGAGCGAGAGATCGCAACCGTGATGCGCAAGCTGGCACGCGCCGTTGCCGAGAAGAAGGGGCGAAAGCCAGAGGTCGATGCCAAGCGGCTCGCCACCTGGCTCGGGCCTGAGCGACATGAGTACGGCGAGATGGATAACGACGACCAGATCGGTTCAGCGACCGGCCTCGTTGTAACCCCAGTCGGCGGTGACGTTGTCACGGTCGAGGTTGGTGTCATGGAGGGTCGCGAGGAGCTGATCCTCACCGGCCAACTCGGCGATGTGATGAAGGAGTCGGCGCGAGCCGCCCTCACCTGGATCAAGGCGCACGGAGCGGAGCTCGGCATTGCGCCGGAGCGCTTCGAGAAGTCTGGCCTGCATATTCACGTTCCAGCGGGTGCCATTCCGAAGGATGGCCCCTCGGCGGGCGTGACGATGGCGACGGCGATCGTGTCGGCGCTCACCGGCATCCCGGTTCGTAAAGAGGTGGCGATGACCGGCGAGATCACGCTGCGTGGCCGCGTGTTGCCGATCGGTGGCCTCAAGAGCAAGGCGCTGGCGGCACACGCTTCAGGTGCGCGTGTGGTGCTGATTCCGAAGAAGAACGAGAAGGACCTGCCGGAGATTCCTGAGGAGATCCGCAAGTCGCTGAAGATCATTCCGGTGGAGACGATCGACCAGGTGCTCGAGCATGCCCTGCGTCGCAAGCCGAAGCCGCTCCCAGCGAACCACGGCACGCCGCGTCCGCCACGGATTCCCGTCCGTTCGCATGACGCGACGGGCCGGCCAAGCTGACCTGTCGCGTTGATCAACCGACTCGCAGACCGTATTGAGGAGGCGCTCCGTCGCGACGCGACGGGGCGTCTCCCCGCACTCCCCTTTCCGCTCCCAGAGGCACTCACCCCGCTTCGCCTTCCAGGCCTTGAGCCTGTCGACCTCAATCCGCCCGCGAGCAGCAATCCGCGCATTGCGGTGGTGACCGCGCTCCTTGTGCCTCCTGTGGCACTGGGGAGCTGCAGCCCGACGGGCGGTGGCGAGAGCGTTGATCCGCACCCATTCGACTGCCAGGTGCTGCTGATTAAGCGGGCAGAGCACGGCCGTCACGGCGGGCAGATCGCTCTCCCGGGGGGCAAGGTAGAGGGAAACGAAACCTCACAAGAGACGGCGATCCGCGAACTTCATGAGGAGCTCGGCTTTCACGCCGCAGACCCTGAGCATGAGATTCGTTTCGTTGGTTCGCTTGACGCCGCCTATGTGCCAGCCAGCAACTTCCTTGTGCAGGTGCTTGTTGCCGTAGCGCCACAGACCCCGCAGATCACCCCTGATCCGCGAGAGGTCGCCGAAACACTCGGCGCTGAGCTCGGCCTTTTTGACCCGCGACATGAGGTGCACGTCATCGATGCAAAGGAGCAGGGCCAACTCTTGCGATACGGCGTTATTCCAGTGCCGGGAGAGCGACGCGTGTGGGGCCTTACTGCGCGCCTCCTCTGCGAGCTCGCCTCGCGACTCGCGCAGGCCTAACGGGCGATGGACTAGGCGCTGCGGCGGCGCGGCCCTGGTGGCGGAGGGATCGGGGCGCTGAAGCCGCTCGGGAGCGCGCCCTGCTCCGCAAGACGACGGATCACAAAGCCGTAGTACTCATCAACCGAAGCGCCGACGCGATCCCAAGTGAAGAGCTCAGAGCGCTCGATGCCCGCTGCACTCAGTCGCGCCTTCAGCTCTGGGTCGTGAATGACCCGCGCAAGCGCATCGGCTAACGCGTCAGAGTCGGCTGGCGGAACCAAGATGCCGTCACGCTCGCGACGCACCACGGCGCGATAACCGTGAATGTCGGAGCAGATCACTGGTGCGCCAGAAGACATCGCCTCAAGAAGCACGATGCCGAATGACTCGCGCCCTGTTGCCGGAGAGACAAAGACATCGGCGGTCTTGAAGAGCTGCGCCTTCTCTGCATCACTCACGCGCCCAAGGAATTCGACATCGTTCAGTTGTCGCGTAAGAACGTAGCGGCGCGCCTCGCGCTCACCAGGGCCTGTGCCGACAATCAGGAGACGAACCTGCTCGCCGTTGACCTGCATCTTGCGAATTGCGCGCAGTAAATGAATCAAGCCTTTGCGCGGCTCCATTCTTCCAACGAAGAGCACGTTCGGAACGCCGTCACGATAGCGAGAGATCGGCACCGCGTTGCGATAGCGACTCGGCTCGACGCCGTTCGGCACAATCTTGTATTCGCTCGGGAAGTAGCGGCTGATGAAGTGGCGCGCTGCGGGGCTCACGGCGATGCGCCCGTGCAGTCGATTCGCGTAATCGCCCATCACGCGTCGGCCGAACTCGTAACTGAGTGAGAGCCCACCAAATGCGTGGAAGGTGCCGATGTTCAC
>JAEMRB010000073.1 GCA_016463555.1 Chloroflexota bacterium | reverse complement strand
GAACATGGGCGCGCAGCTTCTGAAGGAAGTCGCGACAAAGACAGACGATGTGGCCGGTGACGGCACCACCACCGCCGTCGTGCTCGGTCAGGCGCTCGTGACTGAGGGCCTGCGCAACGTTGCCGCTGGTGCAAACCCGATGGTAATCAAGCGCGGTCTCGATAAGGCGGTCGCCGCCGTTGTTGCCGAGATCAAGGCACAGTCCCGCAAGGTTGAGACGCGCGAGCAGATCGCTGCCGTCGCCTCGATCTCTGCCGCTGATCCAAGCGTCGGCGAGTTGATCGCTGAAGTGATGGAGAAGGTCGGCAAGGACGGCGTGATCACTGTGGAAGAGGGGCAGTCACTCGGACTCGACAAGGAGTACACCGAGGGGATGCAGTTCGACCGCGGATACATCTCAGCCTACTTCGTGACGAACTCGGATCGCATGGAGGCACAGCTCGACAACCCAGCAATCCTGATCACCGACAAGAAGATTTCGGCAGTCGCTGATGCACTCCCAGCCCTTGAGAAGGCGGTCGGCACCGGTCGACCACTCCTGATCATCGCTGAGGATGTTGACGGTGAGGCACTCGCCACGCTCGTGGTGAACAAAATCCGTGGCACCGTACAGGTGCTCGCGGTGAAGGCGCCAGGCTTCGGCGACCGACGCAAGGAGATGCTCCGCGACATCGCGGTGCTGACCGGCGGAACGGTGATCTCGGAAGAGGTTGGCCGCAAGCTCGACAGCGTGACAGCCGAGGACCTCGGCACAGCGCGACGCGTCGTCGCAACCAAGGACAACTCGACCATCGTTGATGGCGCGGGGAAGCCTGCCGAGATCAAGGCGCGCATGGCGCAGATCAAGGCGCAGGTTGAGGAGACCACGTCGGACTACGACAAGGAGAAGCTCCAGGAGCGCCTCGCCAAGCTTTCGGGCGGCGTTGCAGTGATCAAGGTTGGCGCCGCCACCGAGGTCGAGCTCAAGGAGAAGAAGCACCGCATCGAGGATGCTCTCTCAACGACCCGCGCGGCCGTGGAGGAGGGGATCGTCGCCGGTGGTGGCACCACACTCCTGCAGGCGCGAGGCGCGCTCGACAAGATCAATCTTGAGGGTGACGAGCAGGTCGGGGTGGACATCGTCCGCCGCGCCCTCGAGGCTCCAGCCCGTCAGATCGCAGAGAACGCCGGCGCCCGTGGCGACGTCGTGATCGAGGCAATCCTAAAGGCGAAGAAGGGGACCGGCTACGACGCGTCGTCCGACACGATGGTCGACATGTTTGAGAAGGGGATCGTTGACGCCGCAAAGGTGACACGCTCCGCCCTCCAGAACGCCGCATCGGTTGCCGCGATGGTGCTCACGACCGAGGCGGTCGTCAGCGACATCCCAGAGAAGAAGGAGTCTGGAGCCCCAGGTGGCCACGCCCACGGCGGCGAGATGGACTTCTAGTACCTACTTCGCACCTAGTGAAGAGGACTCTCGGCGGGGCCGAGGGTCCTCTTCGTTTTTCGTGGGCGGAGGGTGGCGGGCGGTAGAATACTCAGGTGAGCCTCCCCCTTGATCCCACGGGTGAACCATCGCCGGCGGAGCGTTCCCTCCCGCGTCGCGCCCAGCTGACGGGGGCCGCCCTCAGCGCCGTTCAGGAGCGGATCCTTGCCCCGCTGAACGAGGCGCAGCGACGCGCGGTAACGACAACTGCGGGCCCACTGCTGGTGCTCGCAGGCGCCGGCTCAGGGAAGACGCGGGTGATCACGCACCGCATCGCCTGGCTGATCCAGCACGAGGGCGTCGCTCCGTGGAAGATCCTTGCGGTGACCTTTACCAATAAGGCCGCCGCCGAGATGCGCGATCGCCTGCACGAGATGATCGGTGAGGCGGCGCGCGATGTGGCGATGGGCACCTTCCACAGCCTCTGCGCACGGATGTTGCGTCGCGACGGCGAGGCGATCGGCCTGCCGAAGGGCTTCACCATCTACGACGCCGACGATCAGGCGCGGGTGATCAAGGGGTTCCTCAAAGAGGATGACCTCCCCGCCACGGGCGAGACGAAGCCGAGCCTGATCCTTGGCGCAATTAGCCGCGCCAAGAATGATGGCCTCAACGCTGACCAGATGGAGGATCGTGCGATCACCCATCACGAGCGCCTCGTCGCCCGATTTGCGCGTCGCTATGCCGCCGAGCTGAAGCGCCTCGACGCCGTCGACTTTGATGACCTGCTCCTCGAAGGGCTGCGCCTGCTGCAGGAGGCACCCGCCGTGGCCGATCGCTATCGAGCGAAGTGGGAGTACCTGCACGTTGACGAGTACCAGGACACCAACCGCATCCAGTACACATGGGTCCGCGAACTTGCGGCCAAGCACGGAAACCTCTGCGTGGTGGGAGACGACGACCAATCCATCTACAGCTGGCGCGGGGCTGACATTCGCAACATTCTCGACTTTGAACGTGACTGGCCAACGGCTGAAGTTGTTCCACTTGAGCAGAACTATCGCTCAACGCAAACGATCCTCGATGCAGCACACGGTGTCGTCTCGAACAACGAGGGTCGCAAGAAGAAGAAACTCTGGACCGAGCTTGAGGGTGGCGATCAGATCACCGTCTATGGCGCATTTGATCCCGAAGATGAGGCGGCCTGGATCGTTCGGCGCGTTGAAGAGGCTTCCGCCGTGGTGACCGGGCGTCGCGCGGATGCACCAGAGCCCGTTAGCCTGAACGGCATCGCCATCCTGTATCGCACCAATGCACAGTCGCGCGCAATTGAAGAGGCACTCCTGCGCTCGAGCATTCCGTATCAGCTGATCGGCGGCACACGCTTCTACCAGCGCCGCGAGGTGAAGGATGCGCTCGCCTGGCTCCGCGTCCTGCGCAGCGACACCGATCGCATCTCGTACGAGCGCATTCTCAACGTGCCCCCTCGTGGCATTGGCGATAAGACGATCGAACTACTACGCGCCGCCGCCGCACCGAGCGTCAGTGCGCCTGACGGAACCCCATACGGACACGTCATCGCCGCCGCTGGGCGTGGTGAGGTTGCAGGCGTGAACACACGCGCGCGGAACTCCCTTGCCGGCATCGCCGACGTGATCAGCCGACTGCGTGATCGCATCGCGGCGGTCACGCTTCCGGAACTGCTAGACGGGGTCTATTCGGAGTCTGGCCTGCGTGCACATCTCGCCTCGGAGGGTGTGGAGGGAGAGGAGCGCTGGGCGAACCTTCTCGAGCTTCGCGGCATCTCGGGGCGCTTCATGGAGCTCGCCCCACTCGACGCACTCGACCGTTTCGTCGAAGACACGGCGCTGGTCGCCGATCAGGATGCCTTTGATGGCGATGCGGAGCGCGTGACGCTGATCACCCTGCACGCCGCAAAAGGGCTAGAGTGGCCGACCGTCTTCATCTCCGGGTTGACCGAAGGCCTCTTCCCGCACAGTCGTGCCCTCATGGACCAGGAGCAGATGGAGGAGGAGCGTCGCCTCTGCTACGTCGGCATCACGCGGGCAAAGCGTCGCCTCAGCCTCTCCTACGCGCTTCGTCGCGGCTGGGGTGATGGCGATGGTGCGCCGTCGCGCTTCCTCGCGGAGATCCCAGAGGAGTTGCTCGTCGTTGCGAATGACGATGACCCACGCGCCGATGGCGAGACGCGCTTCGGTCGTGGCTTCCGTTCGGCGCGGGCAGGATTCGCGGGTGGCGAGTCGTGGCGCGAGGGGAGCGGCACACCGGGGGCCCCGAGCGGCGCCTTTCGCCCCGGGCGAGACCTGGAGGCGAGGCGGCGCGCCTACAGCGCTGGCGCACGCTCCGGTTCGCTCCGCGTGCCAGATGACGAAGGGATCGACGAGGCGCCAGACGACGACGAGTTCATTGGCGAGGCGCCAGAGCTGATGCAGCCGGTCGGGCGGATTCCTCCGTGGGCGGCGACGGGTCGCGGTGCGGCCGGTGCCCCTCCGCAGACGGCTGGCGCGCCGCTACCTCCACCACTCCGACCGCGCACCGTCGCACCAGCGCGGGCGCGTATCCCAGGCGAGCGCTACTTCCGTGATGGCGACCGCGTCCTACACCCCTCATTCGGCGAAGGGATCGTTGTCACGTCGAAGCTCACCCGCCACGATGAGGAGGTCACCATCGCCTTCGCCGGGTCGGGGGTAAAGACGCTTGCGGCGAGCATCGCCAATCTGGAGGTTCAGGGATGAGCGCCAAGGGTCTCGCGCCAGCGGCACGCTATCGCGAACTCGTTGCAGCCATTAACGAGGCGGATCGTCGCTACTACGTTGAGGATGCGCCAACGATCGCGGACGCCGAATACGACGCGCTGCGCGTTGAGCTGAACCTCCTTGAGGCGGAACATCCCGAGCTCGTTACGCCAGACTCGCCATCGCAGCGTGTTGGGGCGAGTGCGGATGATCGGGTGGAGCCGGCGGTAAAGCTGACCGAGGTACGTCACGAGCGTCCAATGCTGAGCCTCTCAAATGCCTTCTCGCCCGAAGAGGTCGCCGACTTCGCTGCGAGTGCGGCGAAGGGGCTCGGCGGGCGCGAGCCCGAACTCGTCGCTGAGCTGAAGATTGATGGCCTTGCGATCAGCCTCATCTACGAGCGAGGCGTGCTCGTGCGCGCCGCAACACGGGGCGACGGCACGACCGGTGAAGATGTGACGGCCAACGTGCGCACGATTCGGGCGATTCCCGCAACGCTCAAGCAGCCGATTAGCTGTGAGGTGCGCGGCGAGATCTACATGCCTAAGTCGTCGTTTGCGGCGCTGAATGCTGAACGAGGTGCCGCAGACCTTCCGCTCTATGCGAATCCGCGCAACTCTGCTGCAGGCTCACTGCGGCAGAAAGATGCCGCGATCACGGCGAAGCGCAACCTCTCGTTCTTCGCCTATCAGCTCTTTGAGGAGCCAGCCCCAGCCGCGCAGAGTGCAGCGCTCCGTCGGCTCCATGAGCTTGGACTCCCTACCGAGCAGAACGCTCGTGCAGGGCTGAGCGGAGCGAGTGCTGCATCGTTCCTCGCCGAGTGGGCCGAGAAGCGTCGCACCCTGGAGTACGAGACCGATGGCGCAGTGCTGAAGGTTGATGCGGTCGCCGACCAGGAGCAGCTCGGCTACATCGCGCGCTCACCAAAGTGGGCGATCGCCTACAAGTTCCCCCCTGAGC
>JAEMRB010000007.1 GCA_016463555.1 Chloroflexota bacterium | reverse complement strand
GGGCGCTCCCCTCGGCCTGGCGGTAGGTGGCGAGGGCGACGGGGAGTTCGCCGCGCCCGTGGCGTACCGGCCGGTGCATGGGTGCCGCGCACTCTTCTCGCGGTCACCATCGTCCTCTCGGTGCTGACGAAGTTTGATCCGGCGCTTGCTGAGCTCTTTGCGCTCACCAAAATCGACCTCAGCGGTTCTGACTTTCTAACGGGGTATCCATGGCGCCTCGTCACCGTTGCATTCGTGCACGGAGGGTTCAATCCGGACTGGCAGTCGTGGGCGCTCCATCTCGGCTTCAACGCCATTGCACTCGACATTGCCGCGCAGCTGGTCTATCGGCTGTACGGCGCGAAACGGCTCATCGGCTGGTACTTCATCGGAGTTATCGGCGCGTCGCTTGCAAGCGCAATCTGGCTGCCCAACGGGTACTCGGTTGGTGCCTCCGGCGGTGTCTTTGCCCTTTTCGGTATCGCCCTTGGCGCAGAGTGGTCACACCGACCCCTGGTGGAGCGAGGTATGCGCGATGCGCTCGGCCGTGTCGGCGGTCTCCTACTCATCAACATCATGCTCGGCTTTGGGATTGGGTTCGTCGGTGGTGGTATCGACAACTCGGCGCATATCGGCGGGCTCCTAACCGGTCTCCTTTTTGGTGTGTTGCTGCAACCAACGCGAGCCGAGGCGATGCGTCGGCGATGGTCCGCAGCGATCGCGAATCGGCGCGGTGGAGACGTAGCGTTGAGCCTATTGGTTCTCATCGGGTTCGTCGCGATCTATGTGAATTGGCGCGAGCTCGCTAGCCTGCGCTCGCAGTTACCCTTCTAAGCGTGTTCGCAACGTTTCTCGATCCAGCGGCATTCGCTTGCGAGCCCGACTCCAATGCTGCAATTCACTTCGTCGAGTGCCCAGAGCTAACGGCAGCCGAACCCGCATCGCGCGAGCACCTCGCTGAACGACTGAATGCACTCACGGGGGTTCATCGCGCGCTGCTCCCCGTCGGCGGAGAACTGGTGGGCATGAGTCACGAAGAGTGGCTGAAGATTCCGGCTGAGAGCCTGGTGATCAATCCGATTCGCGACCCAGAGTCGTGGCGTGCCGCCGCAACCTGGCCGGGAGATCGCGGCCTGATCCTCGCGCTCGTTCCTGCCCCAAGTGACGAGGCGGCTGAGCCGGTCGAGATCCTGCTCTGGGCGGTGCGCTACGCCGCGTCGCTCGGTGGGCGAGGCCTTGATCGCGTTGCAGTGGCCGGCATGTTGCCGATTGCAAAGGGAGCCCCTGATCCAGCTGAGGCGGAGAGGCGCATTGCGCTACTGGAGCGTCTGGTGGAGCTGTCAGCCGCGAACGAGGAGACGCTGCGCGCGGAGCTCGATTCGCGCGCCTTCCAGCCGATCAAGCGGCCGCAGCGATGATTGAGGTGCAGGTTCTCCCAATCGGGCCGCTGCGCACCAACGTGGTGCTCGTAGGCGACCCTGAGCGCCGCGAGGCGATCGTCGTCGACCCAGCGATCCCATCACTTGGCGCTCTCACCACGCAACTCGCCGAGCGCGGCTGGCGCTTGGTGTTGGCGCTCGCCACCCACGGGCACTGGGACCACATGGGGGAGATGGCGGCACTGGCGGCGCACCACGCAACGCACCATCACGAGGAGCTGCCGATCGGCGTGCATCCGCTCGACCGCCATCGTCTCATCGAGCCACAGCCACTCGCCGCACCCTTTCCGATCCCGCCGGTCGTGCCCACGCGCGACCTAAACGATGGCGATCGGATCACCGCGGGGAGTATCAACTTCACGGTGCTCCACACCCCAGGCCATACCGAAGGGTCGATCTCGCTGTTTGATGCGAGCGCAGGCCTACTACTGAGTGGCGACACCCTCTTCTTCGGCGGATGGGGGAGGACCGACCTCCCCGGTGGTGACGCGACGGCGATGCTCGACTCACTCTCACGGCTGCGAACGCTTGACCCTGCGACCCGTGTGATTCCCGGGCACGGACGAGAGACGATGATCGGCACCGAATCGGCGTGGATCGACAACTCCATTCGCACGAAGAGCCTGACGGCGGAGCGCGCATGAGCCACGACGGGCTGCGCAACCTGGTGGCTGCTGGCGAGCTCAGCGCCACACTGGCGGCACAGATCACCCTCCTCGCCGACGCGGGTGTGCCCATCGTCGTAACGGGGAGTGCCGCCGCTGAACGCCGCGATGCACTCGCTGCAGCAATCGCCGCCGCCTCGCCACTTCCTGCAGGTGCCGAGAGTGCCGAGATCAAGATCGCTCCCGAGGAGGCCTTCGTCTGGCTCACCGATCCGGCGGGGGTCGGCTGCCTCGTCGCTGGCGCTGGCGGCGCGCCACGCAGTCCGCGCTCCACGCGACTCATCGCCCATGGACTGATTGAGCGCTTGAGCGCAGTGACGACGAAGACCGTGGTCCGCTCCCTCGTTCGCGGCTTCCCGCTCATCGCAACGGCACCCGGCCACGATCTTGCGGAGCTGCTTGACCTGCTGCGCGGCGCGAACCTGCGCGTGCCAGAGGATGACCTGCATCGACTCGGGCTCGTGATCGTGCTCGGTAGTGACGCAGCGGCGCAGAGCCACGTTGAGTCGGCACACCTGCTGCGCGCACCAGCGCTGGATGGGGGTGCGCGGCGTCCGCCGGCACTTCTCGCAACCTGGGACGGCAGCGGTGGCTGGGATGATTTCTCTTGGGCGGCGCTCCCGGAACTTGCGGCGCGGGTCGGCGTCACGCAGGCCGTGTACAGCAGCCAGTTGGCGGCGCGTGTGCGAGAGCTTGCCGCCCCCTAGAGGGAAGCGCTTTCGAATTCGCGCTACGATTCCTGCATGAGTCGCATCGCTACCTCACCCGCAGTCCTACGCCAACTTCTCAGCGCCTCGCTGCGCGTTACGCCCGCGGGATCCGTCGAGATTCTTGATGCGGCACAGCTGCGCCAGAGTGGCGCCGCGACGATCGCCTGGACCGCCGCCTTCTCAACCGACGAGCCGACCGTGGCTGCGGCCCAGTGGCTCGCCCGTGCCGCCGCGGCTGCCGTGGGGATCCAGAGTGCCAGCATCGCGCCGCTCTATGCCGCCCGAGCGAGCGGCGCGTACGAGGGCCTCACCGTTCCTGCGCTGAACCTGCGCAGCCAGGTCTTTGAGATGTCACGCACCGCGCTGGAGACCGCCGCCGCCATGGACGGCGCAGCACTCATCTTTGAGTTGGCACGCTCCGAGCAGACCTACACCTTCCAGCGCCCCGCCGATTACGCCACGAGCGTGCTCTGCGGCGCCATCGCCGCCGGCTGGCGCGGGCCGGTCTTCATTCAAGGAGACCACTACCAATTCGTCGCCAAGAAGTACGCCACCGATCCAGAAGGGGTCGCCGCCGAGATCGCACGCGCCTGCCGACTCGCCGTTGACGCCGGCTATCGCAACATCGACATCGACGCCTCAACGCTCGTTGACCTCGCCCTGCCAACGGTGCAGGAGCAGCAGCGTGTCAATGCGGTGCGCACCGCTGAGGCGGTCGCCCTCGTGCGCGAACTGGAGCCTGCTGGGATCGAGATCAGCATGGGTGGCGAGATCGGTGAGGTGGGGAACAAGAACTCGACCGCCGAGGAGCTGGCCGCCTATCTCGACGAATTTGATGTCGCCCTCGCCAGTCGAAGCGCTGGAGCCCGTGGCCTGCGCAAGGTCTCGGTGCAGACCGGAACGAGTCACGGCGGCGTACCGCTCCCGGGTGGCGGAGTCGCTGAGGTTGCCCTCGACTTCACGGTGCTTCAGGGGCTCGGCGAACTGGCCCGCGCCCGTGGCCTCGCCGGCGCGGTGCAGCATGGTGCGTCAACGCTCCCCGAGGATCTCTTCCATCGCTTCCCAGAGGTTGGCGCCGCAGAGATCCACCTCGCCACCGGATTCCAGAACATCCTGCTTGACCATCCGGCACTCGATGCATCGCTCCGAACCGAGATCACCGCGTGGCTGCGCGCCAACGCCGCCGATGAGGCGAAGCCTGGCGATAGTGACGAGCAGTTCCTCTATCGCACGCGAAAGAAGGCGCTCGGGCCGTTTAAGCAGGCGCTCTGGGAGGCGGCAGGTACGCCAGAGATCCTCGAGACGCAACGTGCGAAGTTCCAATCGCTCTTCTCGCAGCTTGGCGTTGGTGGTTCACGCGCGCTCGTTGAGCGCTACGTAACTGAGGCATCGGATCCGCTTCCGCCCGCTCCGGCTGATTTACTGAGCTAGAACGCTAGCTGCGAGTTACTCCAGCAGCGTCGAGCGACTCTTCCAGGATTTTTAGGGCGAGGTCAATCTCGGCCGCCGTGGTGACTAGTGGTGGAATGATGCGAATCACTTGGACGTAGGTTCCAGCCGTCAACAGGAGCAGCTTGCGCTTGTTCGCCTCGGCGATGACGCGCTTCACCGCGGCAGGATCAGGTGTGCGGCCGTCACCAGCGCCAGGCTGCACAAACTCGAGGGCGAGCATGAGGCCGAGGCCGCGCACATCGCCGATGCCAGGGCGACCGGCGGCAATCTTGCGCAAACCGTCAATCATTTGGGTGCCGCGGGCCGCCGCATTCGCAACGAGCCCCTCCTCCTCGATCACGTCGAGTGTGGCGAGGGCGGCGGCGCAGGCGACAACGTTGCCGCCGTAGGTGCCGCCGTGTGTGCCTGGCTCCCAGGTATCAAGGAGCTCCTTGCGAGCGATGATCCCCGAGAGGGGGAGACCCGAGGCGATCCCCTTCGCCATCACCAGGATGTCGGGCTCAACGTTCTGATGCTGCACGGCGAACATCTTCCCGGTGCGCCCGTAGCCGGTCTGCACCTCGTCGGCGATCAGCAGAATGCCGAGCTCGCGGGTCAGTTCGCGTAGGCGCGGTAGGAAGCCGGCGGGCGGCACAACGTACCCACCCTCGCCGAGGATCGGCTCCACGATGACGGCGGCAACATCCTCGGCGCTGGCGAGGGTGTGCAGCGTGAGATCCCACTCCTCCTCCCAACGGCAGCTGCACCCAGCGCATGCGCCTGGGGCACCCGCAACGGCGTAATCGCGCGCTGCGACTGGTGCGCGGAAGCAGGATGGGAAGGCGGTGCTGTAGACCGAACCGGGGAGTGGCTCGAAGTGGCCGCGGTAGACGTTCTTCGCCGTGGTCATCGCCATCGTCTGCGCGGTGCGCCCGTGATAGCCGCCGCGGAAGGTGAGGATCACGCGACGCTTGGTGGCGCGTCGCGCTAGCTTCACCGCCGCCTCGACCGCCTCGGCTCCTGAGTTTGAGAGGAAGACGCCCCACGGCCCACCGTCAAGCACCTTGCTCAGTCGCTCGTGCAGTCGCAGCCCAGGCTCATGGAAGACGATGTTCTGTTGGCCGTGGATCAACTTGGTGGCCTGCTCGGCGATAGCGGCGGCAACCTTCGGATGCGCATGCCCCGTGTTCACCACGCCGATCCCCGAGGTGTAGTCGAGCCAGCGCTCGCCGTTGCGATCGATCAGCCAGGAGCCTTCGCCGCGCTCCACGTCGACGTTGGCGGCGCGACCCCATACCGAGGAGATCACGCTATGTGGCGGAATAGGGCCGCGATCGTTGCTCATGCGCGCCTCCGCTGCAGGAACGAGCCGATCGCCACGGCGCTCACTGCAACAACAAAGAAGATCGTGCCGATGGCGTTGACCTGCGGCGGTACGCCAACACGCGCCGAGCCCCAGACGAACATTGGGAAGGTGGTCGTTCGCCCAGCGGTGAAGTTGGTGATCACGAAGTCATCGATGGAGAGGCTGAAGGCGAGGAGGCTTGCCGCGGCGATGCCAGGGAGGATCAGCGGGAAGGTGACGCGCCAGAAGGTCTGCCACCCATCGGCCCCAAGGTCGGCCGACGCCTCCTCCAGTCGGCGATCGAATCCAGACAGTCGTGCGCGCACGGTGACAATCACGTAACTGATGTTAAAGGTTATGTGCGCGATCAGGATCGTGAACTCATTTAGCGGGAAGAAGGGGGGCTGGCCGATCGCCACGAAGAGGGTGAGCAGCGATGCGCCGAGGATGATCTCAGGGGTGGCGAGTGGCAAGAAGATGAAGAGGCTGGTCGCCGGTCGCCCACGGAACTGATAGCGCACCAGCGCCAGGGCAGCGAGCGTGCCGAGCGTTGTCGCAGCGAGCGTAGAGATGAACGCGATGCGAAGGCTGACGACAACCGAATCGAGCAGGCCAGGAATCGCGAAGAGATTTGCCCAGTGGCTGAGGGTGAAGCCGACCCAGGTGTAGTTCGTCTTTCCCACCGGGTCGTTGAAGCTAAAGAGGGCAACGATGAAGATCGGGAGCAGTAGGTAGACCAGGGCCAGCCCGGTATAGGCACGAAGGGCGTTGCGACCGAGCCAACGCAGCATCAGCCGATCCCCGACTCAAGTTCATCGGTGCCGAGCACGCGGGCATACATGAAGACGGCGGCAAGGATGCCGGCCATCAACATGAAGCTCAGTGCTGCCGCGGTCGGGTAGTCGTTGTTCACTAAGAAGCGACTCTGGATCACATTGCCAATAAGGCGCGTCTGCACGCTTCCGAGCAGCTCTGCGTTCACGAAGTCACCCATCGCGGGGATAAAGACGAGCAGCGATCCGGCGAAGACGCCAGGGAGTGCGAGTGGCAGTGTGATGCGCTGGAATGCGCGTACCGGTCCGGCGTACAAATCCTTCGCCGCCTCAACCAGTCGGCGATCAATCTTCTCTAGCGAAACGTAGATCGGCAGCACCATGAAGGGGAAGAAGTTGTACGAGATGCCGAAGATCACGGCAATCGGAGTGGCGAGAACGCGGAACTCTTCAGGAAGTAGGCCGATCGACTTGAGCGGCCCCAGGAGGAATCCGTCGTCGCCGAGCACCGTCTTCCAGGCGAGCACGCGCAAGAGGAACGAGGTGAAGAATGGTGCGATAACGATGAAGAGCAGGAGCGTGCGGAACCGCCCAGCGCGATAGGCGATGGTGTATGCGAGCGGGAAGGCGAGGACCAGACAGACCACCGTCGACACCGCCGCATACAAGATCGAACGCAGGAACTGATCGGAGTAGCGATCGAGCGCCGCGGGGTAGGTCGCCGCATTCGCCCATGAGAAGGCGAACCCTGACTCAAGGGTGCCGCTCCAGAGGCTGGCTTGCAGCATCTGGATGGCTGGATAGACGTAGAACGCCACCAGCCAGGCGATCGCGGGCGCGAGCAGCAACAGGGGCAGAAGCCCCGGCCGCCGACGCAGAAACGCGATCACCGTCGGCTCCGCTTGGTGCGGTGTCTTAGTTGCCCTGGAGGGCGCTGTAGGCGTCGTTCATGTAGATCTCGTCCTCCTCAGAGAGGCCGGCGAACACATTGAGCTGTGCCTCGAGCGCCGCGTCAGGGAAGATGAACGGGTCGCTTGCGAGCGACTCGTCGATCTTGGCGATCTCTTCCTTCGTTCCCTTCACCGGCGATACGTACTGGACGTAGGCGGTGAGCTGGGCGGCGATCTCTGGCTTGTAATACCAGTCCATCCACTTCTCAGCGGTGTACCTATGCGCCGCGCCGAGCGGGATCAACATGTTGTCGGAAGAGAAGGTGCAACCGTCGGTTGGGGTGACCCAGACGATGTTCGCATCCTCGTAGCCGATCTGGACTACGTCGCCGCGCCAGGCAACACAGGCCGCGACGTCGCCCTTCACGATGAGCTCCTTGTAGTCGTTGCCAGTGAACGCCCGAACGGTGCCGTCGCTGACGCTTGGCTCAATCAGGGCAATGGCACGATCAAATGAGGCGCGGTCCGCCTTGGCCGGATCATCACCGTTCGCGAGCATGGCGAGCCCAATGGTGTCGCGCATCTCGGTGAGGAGCGAGACCTTCCCCTTCAGGCGTGGGTCGAAGAGGTCCTTGAACCCCTTCACGAAGCCTGCGGTGGTCTTGTTGGCCGCAATGCCGCCAACAATGCCCGCCCACGGGGCGAGGTACTCAACGTTTGGATCAAAGCTGCGCCCCTTGTACACGTCGAGCAGGTTCGCGGTGAAGTTGCTCATGTGTGAGGTCTTCAGCTTCTCGGCCCAGCCGAGCCGAATGATGCGCGCCGCCATCCAGTCGGTCAGCGTGGCGATATCCCAGCCCGTATCTTCACCGGCCTTCAGTGGCGCTTGGATCGTGCCGAAGAAGGAGTCGTTGTCGTTGATCGCCTCAACGTAGTTGACCTTGGTGCTGTACTCCGTCTCAAAGGCGGTCACCGTTGGTCGAGCCAACTCGTCTTCGCTCAGGTCGATGTAAAGCGTCCAGTTCGCGACGTTGACAACATCAGAGATGGTGTCGGACTGCGACGGCTTTGGGCTCGGCGACGTCGAGCTGCCAGAGGTGCCGCACGCGGCGAGGAAGGCGGCGGTGCCAGCGGCGGCCGCTCCAACCTTGAGAACCGTTCGTCGGCTTACCATCATCTCGTTCTTCTTCTCGGTGCTCATCGTGCCCTCCTTCTGCGCCTTAGGCGCTCTTCGAATCGCCGACCACGAAGCCGTGCTCGGGTTTCCAGGTGAGAGCGACCCGCTCGCCGGGTCGCCAGGTGTCGCTCCGCGTCGTGCGGTCGACGTTCTGCTCGCTCACGAGAAGTCGCAGGCCACCTGCGCCCTCCACGGTGTACTGCGTCAGCACACCGAGGTAACTCGTATCAACGACGGTGCCATCGAGGCGATTCCCCTTCGACTCTTGCCCCGGCTCCAGCAGCGTGAGCTTCTCTGGACGCACGCCGATGGCGCCGCCGGTGCCGATGTCGCCGAGGCTCTTCGGCGCACGTACGACATCACCCGAAGGGAGCGTGACGGTCCATGATTCGCCATCCGAGCCGATCTTCCCCTCGAGCAGATTGCTCGCGCCGACGAAGCTCGCTACGAATCGTGTCGTTGGGCGCTCGTAGAGCGTCTCTGGTCCGGCGAGCTGCTCGTAGTGACCCTTGTTCATGACGGCAATGCGATCGGACATCGTCATCGCCTCCTCCTGGTCGTGGGTGACATAGATGAAGGTGATGCTGACTTCGCGCTGGATGCGCTTCAGTTCGATGCCCATCTGCTTGCGCAGCTTTAGGTCGAGTGCGCCGAGCGGCTCGTCAAGCAGGAGCACTGCGGGGCGATTCACCAGGGCGCGTGCAAGCGCGACGCGCTGCGCCTGTCCGCCAGAGAGTTGCGCCGGCTTGCGCTTCTCGTAGCCGATCAGCTGCACCAGTTCGAGTGCCTCGCCAACGCGACTCGTGACTTCATCACCCTTGATGCCCGAGCGACGAAGGCCGAAGGCAACGTTCTCAAAGATGGTGAGATGCGGGAAGAGCGCATAGCTCTGGAAGACGGTGTTGACGTCGCGCTCGTGGGCGGGGAGGAAGGTGACGTCTTCGCCCTTCAACTCAATGAGGCCGCTCGTCGGCTGTTCGAAGCCGCCGATCATGCGCAACGTGGTGGTCTTGCCGCAGCCGGATGGGCCGAGGAGGGTGAAGAATTCGCCGTCGGAGACATCAAGCGTGATGCCGTCTACCGCGGTCTGATCTCCGAACTTCTTGGTCACGTTGACCAGGCGAACGTCGACGTCTGCCACCCTCGGTTTCACCTCCGCGGACACCTGTCCTGTCTCTGCCCCTCAAGTGAGGACGTGCGAAGATTATGACCCACGGGGGGTGGGGTCAAACGCCGTTCCGAGTAGAATGGGGAAGATGCGCCCGTGGGGCGCCGCCGAGAGCCCCGAACGGGGCGAAGGGGGAACCGTGGCCACCACCGAAGCAGCTGTCCTGCAGGCCCTCTCCGGCGTTCAGGAGCCCGAGCTCGGTCGCGACATTGTTACATTGGAGATGGTCAAGGAGATCACCCTGGACGGCGACAAGGCCAGCTTCATGATCGAGCTCACCACCCCCGCCTGCCCCCTAAAGGATGTGATTGAGCGTGATATCCGCGCCGCCCTCGATGGGATCGGTGTAACAGTGGCCGAGCTCCGTTGGGGCTCGAAGGTCCGCCGCGCCTCCTCCTCGACCCAGGAGCGCCTCCTCCCCGGCATTCGTAACATTGTGGCCGTCGCCTCAGGGAAGGGCGGGGTCGGCAAGAGCACCGTCTCGGTCAACCTGGCTGTGGCCCTGGCCCAGAGCGGCGCCCGCGTTGGCCTCCTCGACGCCGACATCACCGGGCCGAACATTCCCCAGATGATGGGGGCGACCGGCACCCCGAAGTCCAGCGCGGGCGGCAAGATCGAGCCGATCGAGCGCCACGGCGTCAAGGTCATCTCCATTCAGTTCTTCGTTCCTGAGGGGCAGCCGATCGTCTGGCGCGGCCCGCTCATTGGTGGCGCGATTCAGCAGTTCCTTCGCGACGTTGAGTGGGGCGACCTCGACTACCTCGTCGTCGACCTGCCGCCTGGAACCTCTGATGCGCAACTCACGCTGGCGCAGGCGGTGCCGATTGCTGGGTGCGTCCTTGTGACCACGCCACAAGATGTCGCCCTCTCCGATGTGACCAAGGCACTGGCAATGTTTCGGCGCATGAATGTGCCAATCCTCGGCATCGTCGAAAACATGTCGGCGTTTGCCTGCCCGCACTGCGGTGAACTCACCGAAATCTTCGGACGCGGTGGCGCAGAGCGCCTCGCAAAAGAGGAGGGGCTCGACAACCTAGGCCGCATTCCGCTGGAGATGGCGGTGCGACAGGGTGGCGATGCAGGGATCCCCGCCGTTGCACAACGCGAAGAGGGCCCAGCTGCGGTGGCACTCAAGGAGTTGGCCGGCAAGGTTGCCGCTCGACTGGCGGTACGCGCCGCAAACGAGACGGCACCAACGTTGACGGTCGCCTAAATACGTGACAGAAACCCCTGACGGATCAACGGAGCGCGAGGGATTCAGCGACGACATTGGGCAGCTGATCATCGCGGTGCGTGCGCTCATCGGCGGACACTGGAGCCTCTTCACCGCCGAACTCGGTGCGATCTCCCGTGACGCAGTGGGGGTGCTCCTCGGCGCGATCGCCGTTATTACGCTCGTCACCGCAGCGCTGCTTGCGCTGCTCATCGCCATCTTCATGCTGCTCGGCGCCGCCTTCTTCGGGTCGATGATCTGGGGCGCAGCGCACGTCACGCTCCTCCTACTTGTCGTCGCAGCGGCGATCACCTCGGCAATCCTGCAGATCACCGCGCCGCGACGCGCGCGTTCATTTGCCCTCGCCGTTCTCGGTGGTGCGATCGGTGCGCTGCTTGTGCTCTTCGTCTTCAACGGATCAGCCGGCCCAGCTACAGCGGCGTCGCTCCTCTTCGCACTGAGTTTCTTGCTGGTGGATCTACTGGTAGGCCTTGCAACCTTTGATATGCAGCGCTTCACCGACCGCTTCCGCCCGCTCGCCACGGAGCACGAGCTGCGCGCCACCATCGATGCGATGGATGATCTTCGCGACGAGGCGGCCTCCGCCTTCGCGGAAGAGGTGGGTGGTGCAGTCGGCGCCGCCGATGCCGCCATTGCACCGGCCCGAAAGGTGGTCCGCGCCGCCGCGGATGCACTACGCGGCATCGCCGATCGACTGCGCGAGCGACGTGGGGCCAGCGACGAGGGCGACGATGCCTGACCAGACGAACGAACGAGATCTGCGCGCCAAGCGGGTGGAGGTCCTCGCCGCGAGCCGCCCTGCGGTGGCCGATCGACTCTCAGTCGTACGCCACTCTCGAGAGGCGTCACTCGTGCGTGTTCGGGCGATTGGCGGTCGACTGCGACCCAGCGGCGGCCTCGCCAAGGAGTTGCGTGATCGCCCCCTCCGTGCGCTCGGGCTGCTCGGGATCCTGGCCCTCCTCCTCGTCCGGTGGTTCGGCTCACGCTCAGGCGGCTCGGCGAGTCGTGGCGGCGGAGCGGGGAGCGCCTTTGTCAGCGGGGTCGTGGCGGCGGCGGCTCAGCGCGGCGGACGCGCGGTGATTGATGCGTTGATCGATGGCCGACCTGCGGTGGACGGAACCCCCGTGGGCGACGATGATGCTCGGGGGCGAGTGGCGAAACGGTAGACGCGCCGGCCTTAGGAGCCGGTGTCGGCAACGACGTGTGAGTTCGAGTCTCACCTCGCCCACCAGAACAAGGGTCGTCGGGTACCCTGTGCGCTCATGGAATTCACGACCACTCCCGCCGAGAAGAGCACCGTCCGACTCGAGGTCACCCTCGCGGTCGCAGACGTGGCCGCGGCAATTGCCGAGGCGGTTCGCCACGTGGCGGGCCAAAGCCGCATCCCGGGCTTCCGCCCAGGGAAGGCGCCGCGCTCCATCGTTGAGCGCTTCGCTGGCATCAACCGCATTCTCGATGAGGCAACCGAGATCCTGATCGAGCGCGGCTATCGCGACGCAATCATGAAGTCGGACGTCGTGCCGCTCACCAGCCCGAAGATCGATGCGAAGCCGATCGTCGAGGGCGAGGCCTACACCTTCACCGCCGTCATCCCCGTGCCGCCTGAGGTGAAGCTCGGCGACTATCGCGGCTATACGTTCGAGCCAACGTTCGAGGAGCCTGATGAGGCGAAGGTCGAAGCGGTCGTCAACGACCTGCGCGACAGCTACGCAACGCTCACCGCCGTCACAGATCGTGGCGCGGAGATGGGCGACTACGCGATCATCGCCTTCGATGGCTATCGCGTTGACAGCGGCCTCGCAATCGAAGGCGCCTCGTCGGAGCGCATGCCGATCGTGATCGGATCCGACCGACTCATTCCGGGATTTGAGGCGCAGCTCGTCGGCGCGAAGGTCGGCGATGCCACCACCGTTGAGGTGACCTTCCCCGCGGACTATCAAGAGGCGGCACTGCAGGGCGTGCCGGCACGATTCGATGTGGTCATCAGCGATCTGCGCGCGCGTATCCCGCCACCGCTCGATGATGCCTTTGCCGCGCAGGTCGCGAACGTCACCGATGTGGCCGGCCTACGCGCAGAGATCCTGATGCGCCTCAAGGCGAGCGCCGTTGACCGCGGTCGGCACGAGTTCGCCGACAAGATCGTTGAGTTCGCCATGGAGGGCGCCACCGTTGAGATTCCGGATCCGCTCATTGAAGAGGAGATTGACGGACTCGTTGACGAGTTGGCGCGCGGCATCGCTCGCCAAGGGTTGACCTTTGAGCAGTACATCGGCGCCGCTGGCAAGAGCGTTGAAGAGATTCGCGCCGAGATGCGTGAGCGCGGCGAGCGCCGCGCGCGAACCCTCCTGGTGTTGAGTGCGGTCGCTGGCGCCGAAGGGGTCGAGGTCCCAGAGGAGCTGATCGACGAGGAGGTGGAGCGCGCCCGCCCGCAGACCCAGGGGCAGCGCAAGCTCGAAGCCTACCTCTCGTCGGAGCGCGGGCGCCGAGCAATCCGCGCCTCCCTGCGCCGCTCCCTTGTGGTTGAGCGGCTCGTCGACGAGTGGTTTGACGCTCATCCGAAGGTCTGGCCAGCCTGGGCTCCCGAGCGCCCAGCGACGCCTACCGCCGCGAAGGCTTCCGCCAAGTAAACTCAGCCTCCCGCAGAGAGCGGGTGCACATGTAGGGGGTGACTAATGCTCGTACCAATGGTGATTGAGTCCTCAAGTAAGGGCGAACGCGCCTACGACATCTGGTCACGCCTACTCAAGGAGCGCATCATCTTTCTGGGCGGCCCTGTCGAAGACGACATCGCCAACCTGATCATCGCGCAGCTCCTCTTCCTTGATTCAGAGGATCCCGAGAAGGAGATCTCGCTCTACATCAACAGCCCAGGGGGCGTGATCACCTCCGGCCTCGCGATCTACGACACGATGCGCTACGTGCGCGCCCCTGTGAGCACGATCTGCACCGGCATCGCCATGTCGATGGGTGCGGTGCTCCTCGCCGCTGGCGCACCAGGTCGACGCTTCGCCCTGCCGCACAGCCGCATCATGATCCACCAGGGCTCCGGCGGATTCCGTGGCAACACGCCCGACGTCTTCATTCAGGTGAAGGAGATGGAGCAGCTCGTCAAGACGACGCAAGAGATCCTCGCCGCCCATACGGGTCAGCCGATGGAGAAGGTCGTCAAGGATACGGACCGCGACCTCTTCCTCTCACCAGAGCAGGCGGTGGAGTACGGCATCATCGACGAGGTCTACAAGCTCCCTGCCGTCGTCCCGCCTAAGGGGAAGTGAGGCGCGCCGCATGAGCGGAGGAGCAGGATCCGGAGAGTCGGGAGGCGGGAAGACGCGCGGCCCACGCAGCGCGGGGAGTGGCCCGTATCGCTGCTCCTTCTGCCGCAAGACGCAGGAGCAGGTGCGCAAGCTGATCGCTGGTCAGGGCGTCTACATCTGCGACGAGTGCGTTGCACTCTGCGCCGAGATTGCCACCGAGCAGTCACCATCGGCGCCGCAGCGCAAGTCGTTCGGTGGCGTCACGCCAACCCCGCGCATGATTCACGCGGCCCTCAACGAGCATGTCGTAAGCCAAGAGCGCGCGAAGCGCTCACTTGCCGTTGGCGTGCATAACCACTACCAGCGCGTTGGCGCACCAAGCGTGGCCGACGGCGTTGAGATCGCAAAGTCGAACATCCTGCTCGTTGGGCCGACCGGTTCTGGCAAGACGCTGCTCGCGCAGACGCTGGCGCGATTCCTTGATGTGCCCTTCTGCATCGCCGACGCCACGAGCCTGACCGAGGCTGGATACGTTGGCGAAGATGTCGAGAACATCCTGCTCCGCCTGATCCAGGCTGCTGATGGCGATATTGAGCGCGCGCAGCGCGGCATCATCTACATCGACGAGATCGACAAGATCACGCGCAAGTCCGATAACCCGTCGATCACGCGCGACGTCTCGGGCGAAGGGGTGCAGCAGGCGCTGCTCAAGATCATCGAGGGTACGGTGGCGAACGTGCCACCCCAGGGTGGTCGCAAGCATCCGCATCAGGAGTACCTCCAGATCGACACGACGAACATCCTCTTCATCTGCGGCGGTGCATTCGAGGGGCTTGAGAAGATCGTTGCTGACCGAGTCGGACGACGGGGCATCGGCTTCGGCTCCGACACGCCGGCAAGCAAAGGCGAGCGAACCCGTGTGCTGGAGCAGCTGATGCCCGACGACCTGCTGCGCTACGGCCTCATCCCGGAGTTCATCGGACGCCTACCGATGATCGTCGCGCTGGATCAGCTCACCCTTGACGACCTGGTCGAGATTCTGGTCGCGCCGAAAAACGCCCTGGTGAAGCAGTATCAGCGCCTCTTTAAGATGCACCATGTTGATCTGCAGTTCACGCCGGCTGCTCTGCATGCAGTTGCGGATAAGGCGCTGCTGCGCAAGACCGGCGCCCGCGCACTGCGCGCAGTGCTGGAAGAGGCACTCCTCTCAACGATGTATGACCTGCCAGACCGACCCGACGTGCGTCGTTGCGTTGTGACAGAGGAGACGATTGTTGCCGGCACACTGCCACTCATGCTCACCGAGCGCGAGATTAGCGTGAGCCAGCCTGCGAGCCGACGCGCACCTCGCGCGCGCACGGCCACCCCTCGCGCATCAGCGTGACGGCGGCGCACGAGCTCGGCCCCTCCTATAGCGCCGCAGAGGTAGAGCGCAGCGTTGCAGCCCGCTGGGCGGCAACCGATTACGGCAGCCCCGACGGACGCGAGACACGAGATGCCGAGGGGCGCGAGTCCCTGCCACCCTTCACGATCATCATGCCGCCGCCGAACGTCACTGGCGGCCTACATGTGGGCCATGCGCTCTTCGTGACGCTCGAAGACCTGATGGTGCGCCGAGCGCGCATGCAGGGGCGAGCAGCACTCTGGCTGCCGGGCGTCGACCACGCCTCGATCGCCGCCCAGTACGTGCTCGATCGCATCGTTGAGAAGGAGGGGAGCAGCCGCGCCGATTTGGGTCGCGAGCGCTACCTCGAGCGCATGCACCACTTCATGGACGAGACGCGGAACACCATCCTTGCGCAGTTCCAACGCCTCGGCGCTTCGGCCGACTGGAGCCGCACCCGCTTCACCATGGACGAGGTGTCGAGTCGCGCCGTGCGCACCGCCTTCGCGACCCTCTACGAACGCGGCCTTGCTTATCGGGGCGAGGCGCTCGTCAACTGGTGCCCAGGCTGCAAGACGAGCGTCTCTGACCTTGAGTCGGTGGCGACCGAGGAGCAGGGGAGCATCTGGGAGATTCGCTACCCACTTGAGGGGGGCGATGCCACCAGCGGCGTGGTTGTCGCGACCACACGACCAGAGACGCTCCTTGGCGACACTGGCGTAGCCGTGCACCCCGACGATCCGCGCTACGCCGCACTAGTGGGAAAGCGCGTGATGGTGCCGTTTGTGAACCGCGCCGTTCCAGTGGTTGCTGACGCCTTCGTCGAGATGGGCTTCGGCACCGGTGCGGTGAAGGTCACCCCGGCACACGATCCGAACGACCGCGAAGTTGGCCTGCGACAAAATCTACCCGCACTAACAATCCTTGATGAGTCGGCGCGCATCGTTGCCGATGCCCCAGCACCGTTCGCCGGGATGGATCGCTTCAAGGCGCGCAAGGCGATCGTCGCCGCTCTTGAAGAGCTCGGACTCCTCGTTTCGGTCAAGCCGCATACGGCGAACCCGGCGCGCTGCCAGCGCAGCAACGACATCTTGGAGCCACGCCTGCGCACGCAGTGGTTCATTCGCGCCAAGCCGCTCGCCGAGAAGGCGCTCGCCGCAACGCGCTCTGGTGCAACACAAATTGTTCCAGCGCACTTTGAGAAGACGTGGGAGCACTGGCTCACTGAGATTCGCGATTGGAACGTGAGCCGACAGCTCTGGTGGGGGCACCGCATCCCCGCCTGGTACTGCGCCGACGGGCACATCACCGTGACCGATCGTGAAGAGGGTCCAGCCGGTTGCGGCACCTGCGGTGCGGAGTCCAACGCACTGCAGCAGGAGAGCGACATCTTCGACACCTGGTTCAGCAGCGGGCTCTGGCCGTTCAGCACACTCGGCTGGCCCGACAAGACGCCAGACCTCGCGCGTTACTACCCATCGCAGGTGATGGAGACCGGGCACGACATCCTCTTCTTCTGGGTTGCGCGCATGATGATGCTCGGCATTGAACTCATGGGCACGCCGCCGTTCGAAACGATCTATCTCCACGGCATGGTGCGCGACCCTGAGGGGGAGAAGATGTCAAAGACGAAGGGGAACGTCGTTGACCCACTCTCGGTGATCGACGAGATCGGCGCCGACGCACTGCGCTTCGCCCTCGTCTCGGGCACCGCACCAGGCGCCGACCAGCGCCTCTCGCCAGAGAAGCTAGAGAACGCGCGCAACTTCATGAACAAACTCTGGAACGCCGCACGCTATGTGCTTGGTGCGCGACCAGCAGAGGCCACTGGCGATCGGCCCTCGGCCACCGACGCACATATGGCTGCGGGGGAGTTCGGCACCTGGATGGCGACACGCCTCAGCGCCGCTGTTGATGATGTCGACCGCGCCCTTGGGCAGTACGGCTTCTCTGAGGCTTCGCAGCGCATTTACGATGCGATCTGGGCGGAGTACTGCGACCAGGCGATTGAGATTGCCAAGGTGACGCTCGCCGACGAGACGCGCCCAGCAAGCGAACGCACCGCCGTCTGGTGGACGCTCGTCGATGCGCTCGACGATCTCTTGCGCCTGCTGCACCCAATTGCGCCATTCATCACGGAGGGGATCTGGGAGGCACTGCCACGACGCGCCAGCGATCCAGGGCTCTTGGCGACAGCGGCATGGCCGGCGCGACATGCGGCCTCGAGCAGCGCAACAAGCAGCATCGATCAGTGGCTCGACCTCGTGCGCGAGGTTCGTGCAGCGCGCACCACCGCAAAGCTCCCCGCCGGAGCATGGATCCCACTCATCGTCGCCGCGCCGCCAAACCTCGCGACATCGGGCGAGGGGCTGCGCTCCGCCATCGAGCGACTGGCGCGCGTGCGCCCACTCACCATTCAGGCCGCACTCCCCGCCGCGGGTGAGGGGCTGCTCGTTGTGGCGGGCGCACTGACGGCGCGACTCGAGCCACCACAGGCTGACGCTGCAACGCTTGATGCTGATCGCGCCCGACGCGGGCGCGACCTTGTCGCCGCGCAGGCGCAACTGGCCGCCGCTGAGGCCCGCCTCGCCGACCCGTCCTTCACCGGCAAGGCGCCGGCCGCCGTAGTCGCAGGGGCGGAGCGCCGCGTTGCCGAACTGCGCGATGAGATCGCTCGCCTGGAGCGAGGTTCGTAATGCCGTTCTACGACTATCGCTGTGCGAAGTGCGGTGGAACCGTAGAGATTCTGCACGGCATTGATGAGCAGCAGGCACGGGCGCACGAAGATTGTGGTGGGTCGCTCGAGCGCCTCTTCTCTGCGGCGAGCGTGCACTTTAAGGGGAGTGGCTGGGCCAAACTCGATCGCCGTAGCGGTGGCTCGGGCACGTCAGGTGCCTCGGATGCGCCTGCGAGCACGCCAGCTCCAGCCCCGAAGAGCGACGCGAAGTAAGCGATCTCCCTGATCGGGTAGGCTTCCTCGCAATGAGCATCAACGCCGACTCCTCGAAAACCCTGGCTGGAACCCCAGCGGCTGACGCGACCCCAGCCGTTGCAGAGCTCGACACGATCGTCTCGCTGGCGAAGCGCCGCGGCTTTGTCTTCCCCAGCTCCGAGATTTACGGCGGCATCAACGCGGTGTGGGATTACGGCCCACTCGGCGTAGAACTAAAGAACAATGTGAAGCGCGCCTGGTGGCGCAGCGTTGTGCAGCAGCGCCACGAGGTGGTGGGACTCGATGCCGGCATCCTGATGCACCCACAGGTCTGGAAGACCTCCGGTCACGTCGGCTCCTTTAGTGATCCACTCGTTGAGTGCACCGCCTGCAAGCGACGCTACCGCCTCGATGAACTCCCAGGAACCGGCGACCTCACCACCACCCAGCTCGCCGATGCCGAGATCGTTGCCAAGATGGGCTTGAAGTGCCCGGATTGCGAGGGCTCGCTGACGGCCCCCCGCCGATTCAACTTGATGTTCAAGACCTTCATGGGACCTGTGGAGGATGAGGCCGCGGTTGTCTACCTTCGCCCCGAGACGGCGCAGGGCGCCTACGTGCAGCACAAGAACGTTCGCGATTCGTCGCGCAAGAAGATCCCGTTCGGCGTCGCCCAAATTGGCAAGTCATTCCGCAACGAGATCAGCCCAGGAAACTTCGTCTTCCGCATGCGCGAGTTTGAGCAGATGGAGCTGCAGATGTTCGTGCGCCCGGACGAGGCCGCCACTGCGGCGTTCGAGGAGTGGCTACCGCGACGACTGGAGTGGTACACGTCGTACGGCGTTTCGCCAGAGCGACTGCGCATGCGCGAGCATGCCCCCGACGAGTTGGCCCACTACGCCAAGCGCGCCATTGACGTGGAGTACCGCTTCCCATTCGGCTGGAAGGAGCTCGAGGGGATTCACAACCGTGGCGACTTTGACCTCTCGCGCCACGCCGCCGAGAGCGGCGAGAGCCTCGACTACTTTGATCCTGCAACCGAGACCTCATTCACCCCATGGGTGGTTGAGGCCGCAGCAGGCGCAGACCGCGCCGCCTTCACCTTCCTGATTGACGCCTACCGCGAAGAGGTGGTGCGTGACGAGAAGCGCGTCGTCCTCTCGCTGCATCCAGAGCTCGCGCCGTACAAGGTGGCGGTGCTGCCGCTCCTCAAGAAGCGCGACGACCTTGTTGAGATGGCGCATCGCATTCGCGACGGCCTCTCGCGCGAGTTCACCGCCGTCTACGACGACACCGCTGCAATCGGCAAGCTCTATCGCCGGCAGGATGAGATCGGCACGCCGTGGTGCATCTGTGTTGACGTCGACTCCATGGATGACCACGCCGTGACGGTTCGCGATCGCGACACGATGGAGCAGGAGCGCGTCAGCGCCGATCGACTTGAGGAGTTCTTCCTCGCGAAGTTGCGCGCCTCGCGCCCTTAAGCCTCAGTCGAACCGGTTGGCTGCTTGCCGGCTGGCCAGTAGAGCTCCTTGTGGATCGCCCCTTCAGGTAGGCCGTACGCTGCGAGCTCAAGCTCGGCTGCGACGATCATCTCGGGATTTCCGCAGAGATAGGCAACCGCCTCACTCGCGTTGACGCCACGATCGCGCAGCGCAGACTGAATGATGCTTTCGACGCGGCCGGTAAGGCCGGTCCAGCCAGCATTGAGCGGGTCAGCCGGTCGCGAGATTGTTGGAACGTAAGTGGCCGGATACGAACCACTCTTCTCCCACCCCTCAATCAACTCGCGGTAGCCGATGTCGCTGACATAGCTCACACCATTGAGGTAGATCGCACGTCGTGGGGCACCGTCGTCGGCGAGGGTGCGCGCCATGCTGACAAACGGCGCGATCCCTGTTCCTGATGAGACGTAGATCTGCAGGCGCGTGTCGGCAGCCTCCATCGTGAACTTCCCCTTCGGCGCGAGCACGCGCATTCGATGGCCCACAGGGAGGGCGAAGACGAGCGGCGTGAACGCGCCTCCACGCACGAGGCGGAGGTAGAGCTCATAGCCCCCATCAAGGGCGCGGGCCGAGGAGGCGACGGAGTAGGGGCGCTGCAAGAACTTCTCGCCCACCTTCACACCGATCGTCACGTACTGGCCGGGCTCAAATGGGGTCGGCACCCCATCGGGCTTGATCCAGACGCGGGCGAGCGTGTCGGTGTCGTCGATGCGTGCGGCGAGGGTGGCGTTATAGGCGGGGTCGTCGGCCAGGATGCCGAACGAGGCGGGGGTAGCTGCCGTCTCTGCCATGGGGCCTCCTCACGGTTGGTGCGACGCTGAGCGTCGCCGTTGTAAGGG
>JAEMRB010000006.1:16823-20825 GCA_016463555.1 Chloroflexota bacterium | reverse complement strand
AAGCTTCGGACGAATTTCATCCGAATCCTTCCAGGTGATCGGGTGAAGGTCGAACTCTCGCCATACGATCTGACCCAGGGTCGGATCACCTACCGGTTGAAGTAGCAGCACGAGCGGTGCGCCGCTCACAGCAGGAGAACGAGTGAAAGTATCTGCGTCGGTCAAGGTTCGTTGCGACAAGTGCCTCGTGATTAAGCGGCACGGTCGCGTCATGGTCATTTGCGAAAACCCTAAGCACAAGCAGCGACAGGGTTAACTGATGGCTCGTATTGCAGGGGTCGATATTCCGCGCGAGAAGCGCGTTGAGATCGCCCTTACCTACATCTTCGGGGTTGGCCTGACCACCAGCCAGAAGATCTTGGCGCAGACCTCCATTAATCCTGACACGCGCGTGCGTGATCTCACCGAAGACCAGGTCAACCGACTTCGTGAAGTCGTCGACAAGGGTCGCAAGGTCGAAGGCGACCTCCGCCGCGAGATTGCCATGAACATCAAGCGACTGATCGAGGTTGGCACCTACCGTGGCACCCGACATCGCAAGAACCTCCCGTCGCGCGGTCAGCGCACGAAGACCAACGCACGACAGCGCCGTGGCGCACGCAAGACCGTCGCCGGCAAGAAGATTGAGAAGAAGTAGGCAGAGAGATGGCTGAAGAGAAGAAGAAGCGCGCACCGAAGACTCGACGTCGCGAGAAGAAGAACGTGCCAGTCGGGCATGTGCACATCGCCGCGTCGTTCAACAACACCCTCGTATCAATCACCGACCTAACGGGCGCGGTGCTTTCGTGGGGCTCGGGTGGCGTCGCTGGCTTCAAGGGCTCACGCAAGAGCACCCCGTACGCCGCATCGCTCGGAGCTGAGTCGGCCGCACGCAAGGCGATGGAGCACGGACTTCGCTCCGTGGCCGTCTTCGTGAAGGGTCCAGGCGCCGGACGCGAGCAGGCAATCCGCGGCCTACAGACGGCGGGCCTCGACATCACTGCAATCACCGATGTGACGCCGCTGCCACACAACGGCTGCCGTCCTCCGAAGAAGCGCCGAGTCTAGGGGAGTAGAAGTATGGGTCGAGATACCGGACCAGTCTGCCGCCAGTGCCGTCGAGAGGGCGCGAAGCTCTTCTTGAAGGGTGCGCGCTGCTATACGAAGAAGTGCTCGTTCGAGAAGCGCCCGACCCCTCCAGGCATGCACATGATGCGCCGCCGCAAGGTTGGCGACTACGGCCTGCAGCTGCGCGAGAAGCAGAAGATGCGCCGCGTCTATCGCATTGGCGAGACCCAGTTCCGCCGCCTCTTTGAGGCCGCTGAGCGTGGCACCGATGTGACGGGCGAGAACCTGCTCCGCCTCCTTGAGCTGCGCTTCGACAACGTCGTCTACCGTCTCGGGCTCGCCAGCTCGCGAGACCAGGCACGCCAGTTGATCACCCACGGCCACCTCTCCATCAATGGTCAGGCGGTAAACATTCCGTCGTACTCACTGAAGCCAGGCGATGTCATCTCGGTCCGCGAAGGGCGAGCCGACATCGGGCCATTCAAGGAGGCCGCAGGCTCCCTTTCAGGCAATGGCATTCAGGAGTGGCTCCGCGTGGATGCCACAAAGTTGACCGGTACGGTGGTCGCTGCTCCGCGGCGCGATCAGATGCCGGGCGACTTCAATGAACAACTCGTCGTCGAGTTCTACTCGCGGTAAGAGGGAGAGAGAATATGTCCGATGCATTGACCACCAAGATCGCCCCGCTCGAGGAGCTCGGCTCGTACGGCAAGTACGAGGCTGGCCCATTCGCGCCAGGCTACGGCGTCACCCTCGGCAACGCGCTGCGCCGCGTCCTCCTTGGATCGCTGGAAGGTGCCGCAGTCACCGCCGTGCAGATCGACGGCGTCATGCAGGAGTTCTCCTCGCTGCCAGGCGTCCGTGAAGACGTCGTGCAGATCCTCCTCAACGTTAAGAAGATTCGCCTTCGCAGCTTTGCGAAGGAGCGCATCGAGCTCACCCTTTCGAAGAAGGGGGCAGGCCCGGTCACCGCTGGCGACATCAAGCCGAACGGCCAGATCGAGATCGTCAATCCAGAGCTGGTTCTTGCAACGCTCGACTCCGACAAGGCGTCCATTGAGGCCACCCTCGTCGTTGAGACCGGCGTTGGCTACGTCTCCTCGGACCGCGTTGATGCGGACCCTGAGGGCGAAGTGCGGCCACGTGGCGTGATGAGCGTCGACGCCATCTTTACCCCAGTCCGCAAGGTCAACTTCACCGTGGAGAACACGCGCGTCGGCCAGGATGTCGACCGCGAGAAGCTCATCCTTGAGATCGAGACTGACGGCACGATTACGCCAGAGGCTGCTGTGCGCAAGGCTGCGGCAATCCTCGTCAGCCAGTTCACCGCCTTCTCCGGCCTCGGCGAGGTCCCAGCGGCTGCGCCAGCGGCAGAGGCTGGTGGCAACCTTCTTGACGTTTCAATTGAGGATCTTGATCTGCCGATGCGCGCCTATAACGCGCTGAAGCGCGCCGGCATCCTCAAGGTCCGCCAGCTCCTCACCGCCCTTGATGGTGGAGAGATGGAGCTCCTCAAGTTGCGCAACTTTGGCCAGAAGAGCCTCAATGAGGTTCGCGAGAAGCTCGTCGAGCGCGGCTTCGATGTGCCTGAGAGCACCATCCCTGCCGACGCCATCTTCGATGAGGATGAGAGCGCCGACGACGAGGAGAAGGCCTAATGACCTCGCACGCGATTGGCGGACGTAAGCTCTCCCGCAAGCAGGGGCCGCGCCTCGCGCTGTATAAGAACCTGATTGTTTCCGTGTTGCGCTACGAGCGTATCCAGACGACTGAGGCCAAGGCCAAGGAGATTCGTCCGCAGGTTGAGCAGATCATTACGCTCGCCAAGAAGGGTGGCCTCTCGGCCCGACGCGCAGTGATTGCAGCCCTCCCGGAAGAGCCGCTCGTCGTTGAGAAGCTCTTTGATGAGATCGTGCCGAAGTATGCGAACCGCAAGTCAGGCTACTGCCGCATCACCAAGATTGGCATCCGCCAGGGTGACTCGGCGCCGCTTGTGCAGCTTGAATTGATCTAGGAGGATCAGATGAACACGAAGACCTGGACACCTCGCGCCGCTGAAATCGAGCGCCGCTGGTTCGTGATCGATGCCGAGGGCCAGACCCTAGGCCGACTCGCGACGAAGGTGGCCTCAACGCTGATGGGGAAGGGGAAGCCAACCTTCGCTGACCACCTCGATTCGGGCGACTTCGTGATCGTGATCAACTCCGCGAAGCTGGTTGTGACCGGCGACCGACTCCTTTCGAAGAAGTACCACTCACACTCCGGTCAGCCAGGCGGTTACCGCATGGAGGTCCTCGGCGACCTGCTGAAGCGCAAGCCAAACGAGGCGATTCGCCGAGCCGTTAAGGGGATGCTCCCAAAGACGAAGCTCGGCAATGCACAGATTCGTAAGTTGAAGGTCTATCCCGATGCGGATCATCCGCACGCTCCACAGAAGCCGGAGCCCCTCGCGTGAGCCCCAAGGAGAAAAGCGTGGCCAGTCTGCCGTACTACCAGGGCACCGGTCGACGCAAGACCTCGATCGCACGCGTTCGCCTCGTTGCTGGTGAGGGCCAGATCGTCATCAATGGACGCACCTACGAGCAGCACTTCGGCGGCGCCGTTCCGCAGTCTGAAGTCTTTGCACCATACCGAGTCACCGGCACCGAGGGTCGCTTCAACGCGATGGTGAAGGTTGAGGGCGGTGGTATCTCTGGCCAGGCCGGCGCAATCCGCCACGGCATTTCCCGCGCACTCCTCTCCGCCGATCCAGAGGCGTACCGACTACCACTCCGCCAAGCTGGATTCCTGACGCGCGATCCGCGCGCCAAGGAGCGCAAGAAGTACGGTCTCCGACGCGCACGCAAGGCGAAGCAGTTCACCAAGCGCTGATCTAGCGCAAGGACGACCGTGACCACGGTTCGCTTCGGCACCGATGGGATCCGCGGGATCGCTGGCGAGACACTTACCGTTGAG
>JAEMRB010000006.1:3984-16723 GCA_016463555.1 Chloroflexota bacterium | reverse complement strand
CGGAAGGGGCGGGGAGTCGCCGGGTCTGAGCGCGCCGTTGCAACGGTGCTGACCAACAGCGGCGTGGAGCGTCACCTTGCTGCCCACGGGATCACCTTGGAGCGCACCCCCGTCGGCGACCGACACATTGCCGACCGGCTCGCCGCCGGCCAGGGCGGCTTCGGTGGCGAGAAGAGTGGCCACCTCCTCTTCACGGAGCTCTCACCGACCGGTGACGGGCTCCTCAGTGCGATCACCGTGCTCGGGCTCGTTGCCCGCGCGGGGATCCCCGTGGGCGAGATGGCTGATGCGGTCCCCCTTGACCCGCAACTGCAGCGAACGGTGCCAGTGCCTCCAGGTGAGGGGGAGCGACTGCTCGCGGAGCCTGATCTCCAGAACGCCATTCGCCAGGCTGAGGCGGCCCTCGCACAGACAGGCGGGCGCCTCCTTGTGCGCCTCTCTGGAACCGAGCCCCTGCTCCGAGTGATGGGCGAGGGCCCCGATCGCGCAGCGGTCACCGCCGCCGTTGAGCACCTGCTGGAGGTCGCCGCGAGCCTCGTACGCGGGCGGTAGACTACCGCCATGTGCGGGATCGTCGGTTACATCGGCTCACGCGACGTCTCGACGACGTTGATTGAGGGGCTGCGCCTCCTTGAATACCGCGGCTACGACTCCGCAGGGATCGCCGTCGCGGCAACGGGGGGCGAGATCTCCATGCGCAAGCGTGCGGGCCGCCTCGCCAACCTTGAAGGTGTCGTTGGCGAACTACCAACCGGTTCGATCGCCGGGATCGCCCACACGCGTTGGGCCACCCATGGTGCGCCAACTGACCTGAACGCCCACCCCCACATGGATGAGCACGGCGAGATCGCCATCATTCACAACGGGATCATTGAGAACTACGCCGAGCTGCAGCGGGAACTGGCGGGGAAGGGGCACACCCTTTCGAGCGACGTCGACACCGAGGTGATCGCCCACCTGATTGAAGACGCCTACCAGGGCGATATTCGCCTTGCAGTTGCGGCCATCCTCCCCCAACTGCGCGGGCAGTGGGCGCTCGTGGTGATGCACCGCAGCGAACCGGGTCGCATTATTGCCGCCCGCCGCGAGGCACCGCTTGCCGTCGGCATCGGTGAGGGGGAGCAGTTCCTCGCCTCCGATCCTGTCGCCATGCTGGAGCACACCAACAAGATCATCTTCCTTCGAGACGGCGACCTAGCCGACCTGCAGCGCGACGGGGTCACCCTCTACGACGCAACTGGGGCAACGTTCGCCCCAAAGATTGAAACGATCACGTGGGATGGCGCCGCGGCGCGCAAAGAGGGGTACGACCACTTCATGCGCAAGGAGATGGATGAGCAGCCGCGAGCACTCTCGGCGGCAATGCTCGGTCGAGTCTCGGCCACCGGAATCGCCATTGGTGAACTTGATCCCTTGAGTGCGGCGCTCACGGCGACGCGTTCCATTGAATTCGTGGCCTGCGGCTCGGCGTATCACGCCTCGCTCACCGCGGCGACGCTCGCCGAGCGCCTGCTGCGCATTCCAGTGCGCGTCACTGTGGCGAGCGAGTTTCGCTACGATCCGCCCGCACTCGGGCCAACGAGCCTTGTCATTGCCGTCTCGCAGTCTGGGGAGACCGCAGACACGTTGGGTGCCGTGCGCATCGCGAAGGCTGCTGGTGCACCAGTACTTGCAATCGTGAATGCGGCCGGCTCGTCGCTCACGCGTGAAGCGGATGCCGTTGTGCTGCTGCAGGCTGGAACAGAGATCTCCGTAGCCGCGACAAAGAGCTACACCTCGCAGGCGCTCGTCACCCTTCTTGTAACGCTTGACCTAGCGCGGCGCACGGGAGCGCTGACCGCTGCAGATGCGCGTGCATGGGCGGAGGAGCTCCTCCGCGTCCCTGCGATGGCCTCAGCCGCACTCGATGCCTCAGATGCGCTGCCAAGCATCGCCGCGAAGTATTTCGGCGCGAGCGGGTTCATGTTCGTCAGTCGCGGCGCAGGGATCGCAACGGCACTGGAGGGGGCACTCAAGCTGAAGGAGATCTCCTACATCCATGCCGAGGGGATCGCCGCCGGTGAGATGAAGCACGGCCCGATCAGCCTTCTCGGTGCCGATCACCCTGTGGTGGCGGTGGTGCTGAACTCGCCAGTCCTGCCAAAGCTTGTGAGCAACCTGATGGAGTCACGCGCGCGCTCGGCGCCAGTGATCGCGATCCTCTCTGGCGTTGATGATTGGTCTAGCTTCGCTACCGATGCAATCGTGATCCCCGCCGCACGGCCTGAGATCGCCGCACTGATCGCAACAATCCCGCTGCAGCGCTTCTCATATGAGATGGCGCTCCTTGCCGGTGCCGATATTGATCAACCGAAGAATCTCGCGAAGTCCGTCACCGTCGAGTGATGGACGGGGGAGAGCACTCCACGAGCACGCCGGAGATCGGCATTGACATCATTCGTGTGGACCGAATTGCGAACGTTTTGCGTCGTCATCCAGAGCGATTTGAGCTCCGAGTACTGACCGCCGCAGAGCGCTCATACGTTCGTGGTCGCCCCGAGACGATGGCTGGGCGCTGGGCCGCAAAGGAGGCTGTCTCAAAGGTGCTCGGCCTCGGCGTGCGTGGCATCGGCTGGCAGGAGATCGAGGTGGAGCGCCTGCCAACTGGGCAGCCCTCCGTTCGTCTCCACGATCGTGCCGCGGCACGGGCGACGCAGCTCGGCATCCAGCACATCGCACTCTCGATCAGCCACGAGCGCGAGTATGCGATCGCGATCGCCTATGCCGTGCGAACGGCTGGCGGGCGCTACCTCTTCCCGCCGCAGATCGGCGCAGACCTCGATGCCACCGAGACGGCACTCCTGGCACGGATTGAGCGCATCAAGGCACTTCGGCGCGAGGAGCTGGCCCTGTTGGCGGAGCCGGCTGGGAAGGCCCAAGGATGAGCGGGCTCCCCGAACGTATCCAGAAGGTTGGCCTGCCTGCGCTCGGGCGTGATGCCTGGGTAGAGGTGCGGCTCGATGCGATCGCAACGAATGTTCGCGCGCTCAAGGGGAAGCTCCCGACCGGCGGCCACCTCGACGTGGTGCTGAAGGCAGACGCCTACGGCCTGGGCGCCGTGCCCGTCGCGCGTGCCGCACTCGCCGCTGGCGCGCGCGCTGTTCTTGTTGCCACCTTTGATGAGGCGCAAGAGTTGCGCGACGCCAACATCACGGGCCCCGTGCGTGTCCTTTGGCGCGTTGCCCCTGCGCACCTGCGCGACGCCGCCGCTACAGGCATTGGCGTTACCGCATCGTCGCCAGCAGTGGTCCGCGAGCTGATGAGTGCCGATCTGGCTGGGCTCTCCCCGCTGAGCGTCGATATTGAAGTGGATACTGGGCTCGGTCGCGACGGCATCCTGCCAGGCGATCTCGCCACCCAGATCGCTGCGTTGCGCAGTAACCCGAACATTCTGCTGCGGAGCATCTGGAGCCATCTCAGCGCAGCCGAGAACGTTGATCGATCACGTCTGCAGGAGAAAGTCCTCGAGCAGGCTGCAGCCCAGGCACCCGAGCTCGAAGCGCACCTCGTCGGGTCGGGAGGGCTGCTCACCATGGGAGAGACGCAGCAGGTTGCGCGCGTTGGCATTGCGCTCTTCGGCGTTGTGCCGAACGCGCTGCGACCGACGATGACCGCTGCAACGATCGGCATTGAACGGGTATATGGACTCGCCGCACGGCCTGTGCGCATCGCGACACTCCCCGTCGGTCATGGCGTGGGGTACGGGCCAGCATTCACCGCAGAGCGCGTATCAAGGATCATCACCCTGCCGATCGGCTACGCCGATGGCATCTCGTATCACGAACGGGGAGTCGCCGAGGTGTTGGTACGCGGCGTGCGGCTGCCGGTTGTTGGCACGATTGCGATGGACTCCATCACCATTGATGCCACAGATCATCCGGCCACAGACCTGACCGAAGCCGATGAGGTGGTTTTCATCGGTGACTCTGGTGCTGATCTGATTGAGCCCGTGGACGTCGCGAAACGCCGAAAGACGATTACCAATGAGGTCTCAACGAGCTTCACCAGCCGACTTGCGCGGGTGTATACGGTGAGCGGCGAACCGGTAGCGCTGCGCGACCTTCGCGGGTATCACTACGTGAACCAGAAGTGACGCGATCGTCGTATCTCTTGATTCGCGAGGATCTTGATCGCAGCTTTTACGCACTGATGTCTGACGCGGAGCCTACGCGGCTGCTCAGTAGCATCACGCTGCCCACGGGGGCCAAGAGCAGCGCGGTAGAGAAGACGCTGCAGAGCGCCGCTGGAGCGGAGCAGAGCGGTGCGATCTCTACCTCGCTTCGTGGTGATCCGAGCTCCCTCGGCCGTGCGGCGAGCCGCTGCGCAGAGGCGCTCGGCGTCCCCGTGAGAATTCTCGATATTGCGCATGATGCTGGGAGAGTCGCGTGGGCCACTCCCGGAACGGCTGGCGAGCTGTTGCAGATTGATGAGGCCGCACTCGTCCCTGCCGATGCGACGGAGCGTCGACGCCGTTGCGATGCAGTATTGCGTTCGCTTGGCGAGCGCGATCGCGCCGCCGTTGCCGACCGGCTTGGAGACATCGCAGATCGGCCGATGTCGGGGCGTGATGAGATTGGCGACCAGATTCGCGCCGCCGCGTGCATCGACGCCATCCATTCGATCGCGGAGCGGTCGAGCGATCAAGGTGATCCGATGAGCGGCGAGGTGTTCATTGCTACGGGTCAGCTTGCGGCGTATCTCTCTTCAGGCGTCGTGCCACTCGCCGCACTTTCGCCACTGATTCCACCTGGGCGCACCACGGTGCTGCTCGATGTTTCGGGAGTACTGGCGGCGCTCGGCACTGAGCAGCTGACCGAGACGACGGGGGCAGATCTGGTTCGCGCCACCGCGGATCAGCTACTCGTGCCCGCTGGCGATCTGCTGGCTATCGCGGACCGCCCTGACGAGGAGGTGCTTGTTCGCGCCGGTGCGGAGGAGCATGCGCTGTCAGCGGATGGAGCACTGGAGTTTGACCTCCAGGCGGGGGAGTTCGTTGACGTTGAGGTTGCGATTGACGGGCACCAGGTTCTGGCCTCGCTGCGCGGCGGCCTCGCCGGTGTTGCTGTTGTGCGTGGTGCCCCACTAGTTGATCTCCCGCACACGCCCGTGGCTGTGAGGCCTGCAAAGGTGCTCCCCATTGAGGCACCACTGGCGCTGCTACCGCGATCCGCAAGCGCGACGGGTGGCCTCGGCGGGCGCCTCCTGCTTGGCGACGAGGTCGAGGGGAGCCTCTACTTCTCGGCTACGGAGCCAGACAGTCGCGGGTGGGCGGCGGCGCACGAGGCGGGAGTTCTGGCGGTTGTCTCGGTATCCCCTGAGACCGTGCTGCGAGCTCGGGCCGTAGGTATTCGAGGTCTCGTTGTGGGCAGCCTGAGTGATGGCGAGCGCGAGGCACTCAGCGCCTCCATTGATCGACGTATTGCCGCCGGTGTCGCCCTCGCGCCATTTGGGCTCCTGATCCTCGGTGGGCGTCGCGAGAGCGATGGCTGGGCTGCTGAGCTAGGGAAGGCGCTCCAGACCCTGAACGGCAGCGACGTTCGCCTTGAGCGGCACCCCGCCGGCCTCACCGCCTCGGCGACGCGTCGCGGAGGGGAGCGCCTCGACGTGGATACCGTTGTGATCGGTGGCCCCCTGGCGGGCTCTTATGGCACATGGCGCGGCCTGGCCGACGCACAGTCGTCAGACCCGCAGGGTGCAGTCGAGATCAACGGCGATCTTGTCGTGCTCTCCATTGGTGACCTGCAGCGCCTTACAGCGTGAACGTCGTCACCATTACGCTCGGTAGCCTTGCAGCAACGACCTCGCTCGGCGCGGCGATTGGCGTCTCACTCCGTCCGGGTGACCGGGTCCTTCTTGCGGGCGACCTGGGGAGCGGCAAGACAACGCTCGCTCGTGCCATCGGAACCGCACTCAATGCAGAGCCGGAGCTCACCTCGCCAACGTTCGTCCTCATCTCTGAACACCGCGGCGACCTGCCGATCTGGCATGTAGACGCCTATCGACTCCCCGTGGGGAGTGACGCGCTGCGTGCTGGGGTGATTGATGAGCGACAGCACCACGGCGTCACCCTCATCGAGTGGCCCGAGCACCTTGAAGGACTCGGGGCAGCAGGTACCGGCGTGCTGAGCATTCATCTCGAGGCGGCCGCCGACGAGGGCACACGCATCGCCGTGATCCGCGGCGCGCGACCAGAGCTCCTTGCGGTACTCGGTCCAATGTCTGACAGCACCCAACGCATCACATCGGGCGATGCACGTGAGTAGCCCACGCATCCTCGTGCTCGATGGGTCGCTCGGCTTCAGCATCGTCGCGATCGTAGAGGAGCGCGATGGTGTCCCTGTGTGCGTCGCCGAAGACTATCTCTACGAACAGCCGCTACTGCAGCGCATTACCAATCTCATTCCAGATCAAGCAGCACGCACCGCGCTCACCGGTGTGGTGGTGGGGAACGGCCCTGGAAGCTACAGCGGCGTCCGCGTTGCAGCCTCGGCTGCTGTGGGCATTGCTGCCGCTCTGGCACTCCCGCTGCGGGAGAGCGCCTCAGATCGCGCACTCTGGCAGGCGGCGCAGCGATCGTTCTCTATTGCGCTCGGGACACGTGAGTCGCTCGAGGTATCGGAGAAGGGTTCGGTCGTCGTGGCTCGGGGCTCCGCCTCTTCGCACTTTGCGCAGGAGGAGAGCAGAGGGGTTGCCGCGTGCGCGCTCATCCGTGAGGCTGGGCCGGTAGCTTCGCATGTCACCCTGCGCTATCCGGCGCCAGCTCGCGGAAGCGAGGCGCGATGATGCCTGCACCGGTTCTGGCACCACTCACCGTCAAGGACCTCGACGAAGTCGCGGTGATTGAGAACGTCTCGTTTACGGCACCGTGGCCAACAAGCGCCTACACCACGGAGCTCACCACAAATCGTTTGGCGCGATATGTTGGCGCCCGAATGAGTGGCACGCTCGTTGGCTTTGGTGGCATCTGGCTGATGGTTGACGAGGCGCATGTCACCACGATGGCGGTGCTCCCCGCGAATCGACGGTCGGGAGTTGCGACGGTGCTGCTCCTTGAGCTCCTGCAGGAGGCGCGGCGCGGCGGCGCCCGAGTCGCAACGCTAGACGTGCGCGTATCAAACGTTGACGCGCAACGACTCTATCTAGCGTTCGGCTTTATCGAAGTTGGCCGCCGCATTCGCTACTACGACGATAACGGCGAAGATGCGCTGGTGATGACCACCGCCGAGCTCGAGAGCCCAGCACAGCTGGCGATTGAAGCGGCGCTGCGCGCCCGCGTTCAGGAGCGCTTCGGCCATGAGTGAGCGACTACTGCTGGCGATTGAATCGAGCTGCGACGAGAGTGCCGTTGCCCTCATTCGCGGCGGTCGTGAGGTGCTTGCTGAGCGTGTGGCAAGCCAGACGGCGATCCATGCACCGTTTGGCGGTGTGATTCCAGAGGTTGCAGCGCGCGCCCACCATGAGTGGCTGCCACGCCTCCTCAACGAGGTGCTGCAGGAGGCTGAGGGGCTTGGGATTGCAGGCACGATCGAGGGGGTGGCACTGACGACCGGCCCCGGCCTCGTTGGCTCACTCCTCGTCGGCGCTGGCATTGGTAGCGCCTGGGCGTGGGCGCGCGGCCTCCCCGTGCTGCCGGTAAATCATCTTGAGGGACACCTGCGCGCCGCATGGCTACGCGAGGCGGCAGACGTCGACGCGCCGACGCTCCCTGCGATCGGGCTCGTGGTCTCAGGCGGGCACACGTTGCTGGTGCGGATCGAGCACGATGGGGCCATGCAGCGCCTCGGCGGCACGATTGACGACGCGGCTGGTGAGGCCTTCGACAAGATCGCACGCCTCCTTGGCGCCCCATATCCAGGAGGGGCTGCGCTCTCAGCGCTCGCCGCGAAGGCGCCACGCGGCGCCCAGATCATGCCGCTGCCGATTGCGAAGACCGAGCAGCCCTACGACTTCTCGTTCAGCGGGGTGAAGACCGCGGCAATTCGGCAGGCGCTCGTCGCCAGCGGGCTCACCGATCGCAGCCCGGGTCGTGCGGCCACCCTCACGCGGCAGTTCGCCGAGCATCCACTTCCAGAAGCGGGAGCGATTGCGATCGCTGCCGCAACGGAGCAGGCCATCGTCGGTGCACTACGCGCCGGTGTGCAGCGTGCCCTGCGGGCCAACCCAGACTGCTCGCTCATCGTCGGCGGCGGCGTGGCGGCAAATGGACCACTCCGTGCGGCGCTCGCGAACGTTGCGCGTGAGGAGCGCCGAGTGCTCGTCATTCCGCCGCTGAAGTGGTGCACCGATAACGCGGCAATGATTGGCGCCGCGGGTGATGCCCTGCTGCGCGACGAACGAGGCGCATACCAGGAGCCGAGCGCCGGCCTCGAGGTTCATGCGCAGTGGCGTATCGGATCGGCGGTGCCCGCATGAGCCCGAAGTATCGTCAGGCACCGAGCCGCGGGCGTGTTGATGGTCATGCTGCCAAGAAGCGTCTGAGCCAGAACTTCTTGCACGATCTGAACGTTCGGGATCGCATCGTGCAGGCTGGTGCGCCGACTCCTGGGGAGCTCGTCTTGGAGATTGGCCCAGGGCTCGGATTCTTGACCGAGGCACTCCTTACTAGTGGCGCCAACGTCGTTGCTGTGGAGCTCGACAATGATTTGATCCCTCGCCTGCAGCATAAGTTCGCGACGCAGATCAGTGCGGGGCAGTTAACCCTCATTCACGGCGATGCGCTCACCGTTGATCTCGAGTCGCTCGCGCCAACCAGTGGGAGCTGGCGCGTGATTGCCAACATTCCGTATCACGTCACGAGCCCACTGCTGCATCGGCTCCTGCTGCTGGCAGCGCCCCCTGCACGCATCGTCTTGCTGGTGCAGTTGGAGGTGGCGGAGCGCGTCGCGGCCGCACCCGGTGACTGGTCGTACCTCACCGCATTTGTGCAGGCGAGAACGGCGGCCTCCGTCGTTGTGCGGGTTCCCCGCGAGGCGTTTGACCCAGTGCCTGGCGTGGACTCTGCGATCTTGCTGCTCGAGCATCGAACGGGTGACGATGCGTTCACCCTGAGCCCACATGATGAGGAGCGCCTCTGGCGACTTGTGCAGGCGGGATTCCGTGAGCGACGAAAGAAGCTGCGCAACGCGCTCCCTCGCGCGCTGCCAATCCTTGAGAGCGATATCATCGCAGCGCTCGGGCGCGCCAACTTGAGCCCCGACCAGCGCGCACAGACGCTCTCTGTGCAGGACTGGATCGCCCTCTTGGCCGAACTCCCTGAGCTTGATGCGGGTGTGCCGACGAACGCCGCTCGTGCCGCAGTCGCTCGGCGAAGCACCAGCGGAGGATCAGAGGTACGTGAACGCAATACGACGCGTTCGCTACCAGCAGCAGATCCAACCGTTGAGATCGTCGCGCACGGCAAGATCAATCTGACGCTCGCCGTCGTCGGCAAGCGCTCAGACGGGTACCACGAGCTCCACTCCGTGGTGGCGCAGTTTGAGGCGGGTGATCGTCTCTATCTGCGTCAAGCGACTGACGGGGCGGATTCGATTCGGCTCGCTGGTGTGCCGCTGAATCTCGATGGGGAGAATCTCTGCAACGTGGCGCTCGCGGCGCTGCGCAAAGTGTGCGAGGTTCCGCCAGTTGAGATCGTGCTCGAGAAGCGCCTCCCTGTTGCCGCTGGCCTAGGGGGCGGCTCAAGCGACGCCGCCGCAACGCTGCTCGGTGTCATTGAGCTCTTCGATCTAGACATTGATGACGAAACCTTGAACGCCGTTGCAGCCGAAGTGGGCTCCGACGTTCCACTCTTCCTCGTTGATTCACCTGCGCTTATGGAGGGGCGCGGTGAGTCGGTGACCCCGCTCGCCCCCTGGAAGGGTGAGCCCCTGGGGCTCCTCCTGATTACCGCCGGCCTGCCGCTGCGCACCCCAGAGGTGTTTGCCGCATTTGCCGCAGGGCTCCGCGGCTCGGCGCAGGGGGCGGCCCTGGTCAGCTCCCAGCACCTTGCGGCGGAACTCACGGTCGGCATGAGTGGGGAGGGGCTCCTGCAGCGGGCTGCCGCCCTGGCCTCGGCAAATGACCTTCTGGCCCCCGCCCGGGCTGTGGCGCCGTGGCTCCGCCCCTTCGATCACGCCCTTCGCCGCCTCCTCGATCGCCCACTCTCGCTCTCGGGTTCGGGGCCAACCCTCTTCCTCCTCTATCCTTCAGGGCGAGAGGCAGAGGAGGGGGCAACCCTGATCGCCAACGCCCTCGCGAGCGGGGAGCTCGTGGCGCCCGAAGGCGTCACACCCTCCGTGATCGCAACGAGGCTAATCGGGCCAGGTTCTGGCGAAAGGGGAGCAGCGTGAAGCGTTCGATTACTGGGGCGGGGATTCCTGCCGCTATCGGACCGTACAGCCCGGCGATTGCTGTGGGCGACGAGCTCTACTGCTCCGGGCAGCTTGGACTCCATCCTGAAACTGGTGCACTCGCCGACGGCGTTGCCGCACAGGCGGAGCAGGCGGTGACGAACCTCGGTGCCCTGTTGGCCGCCGCAGGCTTTGGCTACAACGACATCGTTAAGACGACCATCTTCCTTGTTGACCTCGCCGACTTCGCCACCGTCAACGAGATCTACGGTCGGGCCTTCACCCAGCCGTACCCAGCACGCTCAACCATTCAGGTTGCAGCGTTGCCGAAGGGTGGCTTGGTAGAGATCGAAGCGATCGCCAAGCGAGGCGGCGCCGCAGGATGAGCCCGTCAAGTCGCGGGCCGGAGCGCCTTGAGGGCGTGACGGCCATCATCCTTGCCGCTGGAGTGGGATCGCGTATGCAGTCCCAGGTTCCCAAGGTGCTGCACCAACTGCTCGGCCGCCCAATGGCTGGCTGGGTCGTGGCGGCTGCCACTGAGGCGTTCTCTGAGAAGTCTGTCGTTGTCCTCTCGCCCGCGACCGCCGGGCTCGCCGAACTGCTTGGTGGAAGCGTCTCAATTGCTGAGCAGCCAAAGCCGCTCGGCACCGCCGATGCTGTTCGCTGCGCGCTTGCCGCGCTACCAGCCTCTGCAAAGGAGCTGCTCATCGCCTGCGGCGATACGCCACTCATCACCGCCGCGCTGATGCGCGAGGTTGTTGCGGCACGTCGCGAGACGAACGCGCCGATCGCGTTGGCCGCCTTTGATGCCGATGACCCTACGGGCTACGGACGGGTGATTGAATCAAGCGACGGCACAGCGGAGTGCGTGATCGAGGAGCGTGATGCCAGCGAAGAGCAGCGCGCCATCGGCACTGTTAACGCTGGGCTCTACGCCGTTGACCGAGCGTGGCTCACCGAGGCACTCGGCGCCATCACCCCGTCGAAGGCGAGTGGCGAGCTCTATCTCACCGATCTAGTCGCCGCGGCACACGCCGCAGGTACCCCTGCGCCAATCGTCTATGGCCCGGAGATTGAGCTTGAGGGGGTGAACGACCGACACCAGTTCGCCGATGTCGCAGCCGCACTCCGCGAGCGCATCAACGAGGGGCATCTAGATCGTGGCGTGGCGTTGATTGACCCAACGACCGCGTGGATTGACGTGCAGGTCGAGATCGCTGCGGATGCGGTGATTGAGCCGGGCGTGACACTCGTTGGAGCAACGAGCATTGGCGCGAGGACTCGGATCGGGAGCGGTTCACGCATTGAGGCGACATCCATCGGCGAAGACTGCACAGTTCGCTCCTCAGCGATTGAGGGCTCAACCATCGCGTCGCACGTTGATGTTGGGCCGTTTGCGCACATTCGACCAGGGTGCACCATTGCGGCAAACTGCCACGTTGGAAACTTTGCTGAAATGAAAGCAACGAGTCTCGCCGCTGGCGCGAAGGTCGGCCATCACTCATATCTTGGCGATGCCGAAGTGGGAGAGCGTGCGAACATCGGCGCGGGCACCATCACGGCAAACTACAATGGGGTAGAGAAGGTCAAGACGCTGATCGGCGCGGACGCCTTCACCGGCGTGGGGACTTTGATTGTTGCCCCAGCTGGTATCGGTATCGGCGCGAAGACAGGGGCTGGCACGGTGGTGCTTGCGGATATCCCTGATGGCTGCACGGCGGTCGGCGTTCCGGCTCGCATCATTCGGGAGGCGTAACGATGCTCGGCACCGACATCCTGATTATCCTTCTACTGATCCTCATCAACGGCTTCTTCGTTGGTGCCGAGATCGCCTTTGTCTCTGTTCGCCGTACGCGCCTCGATGAGCTCGCCGAGGCGGGCGATCGCCGCGCCAAGCGTGCCCAGAAGCTGATGCGGGATCCGGGACGTTTCCTTGCCGTGATCCAGGTGGCGATCACCTTCCTCGGGGCACTCGCCTCCGCCGTTGCCGCCGTCAGCATCGTGACCGTAGTTGCGGAGCCGCTGCGTGGGATCGCGCCCCTTGCCGACTATGCCGACACGATTGCGCTGCTCCTCGTCACCTTCGTCGTCTCTGTGGTCTCCATCGTGCTTGGGGAGTTGATACCGAAGGGGTTCGCCCTCGCGAATCCGGACCGCATAGCCCTCGCGGTCTCTGGGCCGATCACCCTCTTCGCGAAGATTGTTAGCCCGCTGGTGGCGGTGCTCGTGCTGCTCACCAAGATCATCTCGAAACCATTCGGCATTGACCCAACTCGTACCCCGGAGCTCTCAGCCGCGGAGATCCGCCTGATCGTGGAGCAGGGGAGTCAGCAGGGGGTGCTTGAGGCCGAAGAGGAGCAGATGATCAGCGCGGT
>JAEMRB010000006.1:0-3884 GCA_016463555.1 Chloroflexota bacterium | reverse complement strand
CTTGACGAATACGGCGGCACCGCGGGCCTTGTGACGATTGAGGACCTCCTTGAGGAGATCGTCGGCGAGATTCAGGATGAATTCGACGAAGAGGAGCCGATGAAGGTGATCGTTCGCGAAGGCGAGGCGATCCTGGACGGCCGAGCCGATATTGATGAGATGGGCGAACTCGTCGACCCTCCGCTAGAGCTTGAGGATGATGAGGAGTACGACACCGTGGGCGGATTCGTCTATCACCGTATCGGCCGCGTCCCCGTTGTGGGCGACACGGTGGCAGTGGACCCATTCAAAATCACAGTGATCAAGGTGATTGGTCGCCGCGTCGGCAAGGTACGCGTGACCTGGGATTCGGGGGTCACGAAGCCGGTTGCTGATTAGGCGGAGATCACCCGGTCAATAATCTCTTCGAGTTTCGCCACGGCGCGTGGGTTGAGCTGCGAGAGAGTGCGAATCTCACTGATCGCCTTAGCGCGCCACTCCTGTGCCTTCATTCGTGTGTACTCACGTGATCCGGTGCGCTCAAGTACCTGCAACCCTGCGGCGACTGAGTCGGCGCCTGGGTTCGTTTCGGCGTAGAGGTTTGTCAGCACCGCGCGGTCGGCGGGGCTCGCCTGCTCCATGGCATGAAGGACGGGGAGCGTCTTCTTGTGGCGGGCCAGATCAGAGGCCTCCTTCCCTGTAGCCGCCTCGTCGCCCCAGATGCCGAGGAGGTCGTCGTTGATCTGGAAGGCGAGCCCGAGGGCCCAGCCGAAGTTTCGGAAGTGGCGGATGACCTCCTCGTCGTCACTGGCAAGGATCGCGCCAGACTCTACGGAGCCCGAGATGAGGGCGGCGGTCTTACGACCGATCATCTCAAAGTAGTGCTCAACGCTCTGCATCTCTGTGCGTGCGCTGGCGGCGATGTCGATGAATTGCCCTTCGCAGAGGCGTAGGCACGTCTCGTCGTAGAGCTTCATCAGGCGAATCACCTTGGCATCAGAGAAGCCGAGGGTGGTGAGGTGGTGCAGCGCCACGCGGCTAATCGTGAAGAGTGCATCGCCGGTGTTGATGGCCTGGGGGATACCATCTCGAACCCAGAGTGTCGGCCGACCGCGTCGCTCGGCATCACCATCTTCAATGTCGTCGTGGACGAGTGAGAAGTTGTGCCCTAGTTCCACTGCGGCAGCACCTGGGAGTGCGCGATCCCAGTCTGGCGAGATCGAGGCATAGGCGAGGAGGCCGAGGAGGGGGCGCATGCGCTTTCCGGGCCGCGCTGCGGGATCGTTGTACCCGAGGTGGTAGCGAATCTGCTCGTACATGGGGGCCGTAATCGGCTCCTCCCATTCGGCGAGCAGATCAAGGATGGTGCGATCCGTTGCCGCAACCAGTTCGTCGAGGTTCAGGCTCAGGAGGTCTCCCGCCGCCCCTTGCTGCTGCTCGCTCACGCGCCCCCCTCACCTCTTGCCCGGCGCGTTTGAACGCGGCGCGGTTGTAGGGCAATGCTACCCTGCGCATCATGCCTGCACGTCAAAGCACTACGTCGCTGGCCGTCGTAACCTCCCGCTTCCGCCTCGGCGAAGCCGATCGCGTGCTCACCCTCCTCTCCGCGACACGCGGCAAGTTCAAGGCGATCGCCAAGGGGGTCCGTAAGCCGACCAGCCGACTCGGCGGGGGGGTGGAGCCCTTCGCCGAGCTTGACCTCGCCCTCATCGCGGGGAGAACCTTCGATACCGTGACCCAGGTTCGCAGCGTACGAGTCTGGCTCGGCCTGCGCGGTCGACTCGGCAGTGCGGCGGTCGCCTGGTACGTCGCCGAGTTGGTCGAACGAGGAACGAGCGACGAGCAGCCCGAACCCGAACTGTACGAGCTGCTCATTCGCGCCTGGGATCTTCTCGAGTCCGGCGCACCCGATGCGCTCGTGGCGCGCTGGGCTGAGCTGGCACTCCTTGACGCCTCTGGGCAGGGCCCAGAGCTCGACGTCTGCCTTGAGTGCGGGCGGGCGCCCGTTGCGGGCGAGGCCCTCCGCTGGGATGAGGAGGGTGCGGGCATTCGCTGTGCATCGCATGCACTTGGGGGAGCGTTCTCCAGTGATGCGTTGCGGCTCATGCGAGCACTGCGACGCTTTGCGCCAGAGGAGCTGGTGTCCCTCACGCTGCCCCCCGCCCCCCAACGAGAGGTGAGCTGGGCACTGCGTGTTGCTGTGCAACTCCTCTTCGGCACTGAGCCGAAGAGTCGCAGCTTCATGGACGAGGTGTTGGCACCGTAAGCGGCGGAGGGTTGCGCCTCCGAACTAGGCGGCGACGAAGCCGGTTGTGGTCGCGACGAACCAGATTGCGGCAAGTAGTGCGAGCATCGCGCCGTACGTCAGCAAGATGCGGCGAAGGTCTCGTTGCACGACGGGCATCTCTGCGGCGATCTCGGCGGTGAGTCGCTGTGTCGATGCGACCCGGCTACCAATTGGTGCAGAGGTGCCTGTAATGATGGTGCTCTTCGGGGCGACGAGCGTCGCCTCATAGGCGGCCGCAGCGGCCTCCTCGGCGGGGGTGAGACCACGCTTGGGCGCGTCGGCATGCGACTTCAGCTTCGGGCGCTGGTCGGGGCGGAAGCGCTTCTCTCGTTTAGCCATGACTCCTCCTTACAGGATTGTTGCCAGAGGATACCTGACCCGGGTTGAGGGGGCGGCGAGGGCTGATAGGATGCAGCCGTGGATAGCCAAGTGCTCCTTGCAATCGGCGTCGCCGGGGTGCTCGTTGCCCTGCTCGCGCTCCTCGTCGCCTTGATCTCGATCCGCAACCTGCGCCGTCTCCGCGCCGACTACGCGGCGCTGGTCTCTGGGAGTGACGTGTTGAGCGCCGAGCAGCGATTCGCCCAGGTCCTCGAGCGGGTTGCCCAGCAGGGGGCTTCATCGCAGGTGGCGGGGACGCGCCTCACCGCCCTTGAGGCGGCCGCCCCTGGCGCAATGAGTCGCATGGGCCTGATCCAATTCCAGGCCTTCGAGGATGTTGGCGGTGGCCAGAGCTCTGCGCTGGCGCTGCTTGATGCGGTGGGGAGTGGTGTCGTGATCACCGCGCTGCATGCTCGAGTTGGCACACGCATCTATGTGAAGCGCGTCATTGAGGGTCGGGGCGAGGGGACCCTGGGCGCTGAGGAGTCGGCGGCAATCGCTGCCGCCTTGGCACAGCCCGCCTACAGCGCTCCACAACGGTGACGTCGCGCGCCTCGGGTGCGGGCGAGCGCGAAGGGGGATCACAGATCCCAGTCTGGTCAGGGATTACGCCGAAGCGCCCCACGGCACCAACGCCAACGATCGCACACCTCGTTGATGATCTAAACGACGAGCAGTACGCCGCCGTGACGCACGGCGAGGGCCCGCTCCTCGTTGTCGCCGGTGCGGGCACAGGGAAGACCCAGGTCATCACGCGTCGCGTGGCCTGGCTCATCGCCGAGAAGCGTGCCGAGCCGGAAGAGATCTTGGCGCTCACCTTTACTGAGCGTGCGGCGGAGGAGATGCAGGGGCGCGTCGACCGCCTCGTTCCCTACGGCTACGCCACGACCCCAATCAAAACCTTCCACGCCTTTGGCGATGAACTGCTCCGCGCCAATGCACATCGGCTCGGCCTCTCCGGCGAGTTGCGTGTTCTTGGACGCGCCGAGGTGGTGCTCCTGCTTCGCGAGCATCTCTTTGAACTTGGCCTCAAGCGATTCTTGCCGCTTGGGGATCCGACGCGATTCCTCGGCGACATCGCCGGCTACTTCTCGCGTGCCAAAGACGAGGCCCTCGGTCCCGATGAGATCCAGAAGTTTGCTGCAGATCTTCAGGAGCGGGCTGGCGAAGCACGAAGCGCCGCCACCTCAACCGCCGACCTTGAACTCCAGCGGAAGCTTGCCTCGTATGCCGATGCGGT
>JAEMRB010000072.1 GCA_016463555.1 Chloroflexota bacterium | reverse complement strand
ATCTCTGTGTCGTAGAGCGCCTTCTGCGCCGTGTCTGGCGCGGCGATCATCACCACGTCGGCACGCTTCGTCGCCTCGGCGGCGGTGAAGACCTCAAAGCCGTCAGCGGCGGCAACGGCGCGGCTCTTCGAGCCCTCCTTCAGGCCGATGATCACGGTGAGCCCCGACTCCTTCAGGTTGCGAGCGTGGGCGTGCCCCTGGCTGCCGTACCCGATCACGGCGATGATCTGCCCCTTCAGGGCCTCGAGTGGCGCCTCGGCGCTGTAGTACATCTTTACGCTCATCGCTTCACCTGCTCCTCAATTGACCCGCTGCCGCGGGACATCACTACTGAGCCGGTTCGCACCAGCTCCTTGATTCCGAACTCCCGAAGGAGCTCGACCAACGTGTCGATCTCGGTTGGCTCCCCAACCGCCTCGACGATCACCGCCTCATCACCAAGGTCGACCACCTTGGAGCGATGCATCTCCGCCACGCTCACGATCTCGGGGCGCGTCCGCTTGGTTGCGCGCACCTTAATCAGGGCGAATTCGTGCTCAACGATCGACTCGTCGGTCACATCCTGCACCTTCAACACATCGATCAGCTTGTAGAGTTGCTTCGCCGCCTGCTCCACATGCACCTCGTCGCCCACGATCGTGAGCGTCATGCGCGACGTGTCGCTGCGCTCCGTCACCGAGACGGCGAGTGACTCGATGTTGAAGTTACGCGCGCGCATCAGGCTCGCCACGCGATTCAGCACACCCGGCTTGTTGTTGACGATTGCCACGATCAGGTGGCGACGCTCCTCACCCGAGCCTGGAAGAGACCGCGCCGTTGAGCCAGTGCTCACCTCGCGCCTCCACTCTGTGGATCTGTGGGGTCCACACGCGGGCCGCTGTCTCCCTCAGTAATATCTTCACCGTCATCGCCCCACTTATCGATCAGGTCGGAGAGCCCCTTACCGGCCGGCATCATCGGGTAGACGTTCTGTCGCTCTGCAATCTCAAACCAGATCAGCGCTGGGCCATCAGCGGCGAGCGCTGCGGCAACCGCAGCATCAACCTCTTCGGGCTTAGCGACCTTCCACGCAGGGAGGCCGTACGCCTCACACAACTTCAGGTAATCCGGTCCCGCTAACTCCTCTGAGTGGTAGTTCCCGCCATACACGATCTCTTGCCACTGGCGAATCATGCCGAGCTTCTTGTTGTCCATCAGCGCGATCTTTACGGGGATGCGCTCTTGCACGATGGTTGCCAACTCCTGCAGGGTCATCTGGAACCCGCCATCACCGGCGATTGCCCATGAGACCTTGCCTGGTACCGCAACGGCCGCGCCCATTGCCGCGGGGAGGGCGAAGCCCATGGTGCCGAGTCCACCCGACGAGAGGTGCGAGTTGGCACGGCGGAACCCGCCGTAGCGAGCGACCCACATCTGGTTCTGGCCCACGTCGGCGGTGAGGTTGGCATCGAAGTTTGAGCCTGCTGCAACGCGCTCAACAACGAAGTCGGCTGAGAGCACCCCGTCACGGAAGCCGCCGGAGCCGTGCCACGAAGAGGCTTCGCTCTCGGTGCGCCACGTTGCAAGTTCGGCAAAGTAGTCGACTCGAGTGGTTGGATCCACCTTGGTAGTGAGCGGGAGGAGCGCGTCGAGCACGTGCTTCGCATCGCCCACGATTGGCAGATCGGCGACGACGTTCTTACCGATCTCTGCTGGATCAATATCGATGTGCACGATCTTCGCCTTCGGCGCATAGGTGCGCACGTTCCCCGTCACGCGGTCATCGAAGCGCATGCCGATACCGATCAGAAGATCAGCCGACTGGATCGCACGGTTCACATGCTTCCAGCCGTGCATCCCCATGTAGCCATAGGCGAGTGGATCGGTCTCATCAATGACGCCGATGCCCAGAAGTGTCCAGGTGATTGGAATGTGCGCTGCGCGCGCCAGCTCGAGCAGCTCGCGCTCTGCACGAGCGATCAGCACACCGTGCCCCGCAAGGATGACCGGACGCTTTGCACCAGCGATCGCCTCAGCGAGCAGCTTGATCTGACGTGGATGTCCATCAAGCTTCGGCTTATACCCAGGAAGCCCCGCCTCAACCTCTGCGACCGAAGGATGCGTTGCCGTGGTCTGGCCCATCAGCGCATCTTTGGTGATGTCAACGTGCACCGGCCCAGGTCGTCCGCTGCGCGCGAGATGGAATGCCTCAGCAATCACGTGCGGAATCTCATCGGCGCTGCGCACCAGATAGTTGTGCTTCGTCATTGGCAGCGTGATGCCGGTGATGTCGATCTCTTGGAAGGCGTCCTTGCCGATGAGGGCGTTCGGAACGTTCCCCGTGATCACCACAAGGGGCACGGAGTCGAGCATTGCGGTGCCGATGCCGGTGACGAGGTTGGTGGCACCAGGGCCGGAGGTGCCCAGGCAAACTCCAACGTTGCCAGAGGCGCGTGCGTAGCCATCAGCGGCGTGCGAGGCCGCCTGCTCGTGACGGACCAAGATGTGGCGCAGCTCGGGGTGATCAACGAGCACGTCATAGAGCGGCAGGATCACGCCACCTGGATAGCCCCAGATGGTGTCGCTCCCCTGCAGCAGGATCGCCTCGCAGAGTGCGTCGGCGCCGATGCGTGGGCGTACGCCGTCACGAGCGGTGATGCGCGCATCGCGCAACATGTCACGTCGCGCGCGCTCTGCAGCACTCGCGGCCGGAGTTCCTGCGCCTGGTACGTGACCTGCCTGTGTCATCGATCCCCCTTCACTTCGTTAATAAAAAACCCCGCCTCTTCGGCGGGGTTCTGAAGTTTCCTTCGGGCGGTGTCTCCGCGCCTCTGGTCTCCTCAGCCCCGCCGGGGCTGAATAAGCAACCCGAGTAGGTTGCTAATGCCCCCAATAAGGGCCCCAAAGAGCACAAGAAGACCACCGAGAACTGGGGTCAAGAGCGTTGCGCTATTTGTCATGGGGGCAGCCTACCAGAGCCTGTGCAGGCGATCAAAGAACGTCGCGTGATCGCGAGGCCATCGGTCGGCCCACACGGAGCGGCTCTTCGGCTGCTGCGGCGCGCCCCAGCAGCAGGTCGACGGTGCGGCGGGCCCCGCCAGCGCTACACATGACCCCGTGACCCGAGTAGCCCGTGTTCACGAAGAGCCCCGCCTGATCGGTTGGCCCAAGGAAGGGTCGATGATCTGGGGTGTATTCATATTGTCCCGCCTGGAGGCGCCACGCCGGCGGACCGTCGCGCCAGACATCGCGCCAGAAGGGCGCCAGTAGGGCGAGCGATGTTGGTGATGCTGGATCGAGCAGTGCGTGGGCCATCGCCTCGTCGGTCGGCACCTCGAGGAGCGGCTCACCCACAGGCGTCGTCGGGTCGGTGCGCAGCGCGAATGCCCCAGCGAGGGCCGGTCGCCAGTGCGATCCCGTCTCATCATCGATCGTCATCGGCCCCGACTGATCGATCACCGGCAGGTTTGGCATGACCAGCTTCTGGCGAATCGTTGGCGCGATCGGCAGATCGAGAGCGGCGAGCTTGGCGACGACGCCACTCCACGGGCCGGCGGCGATCACCGTTTGCGGCGCATGCACTGCACCTCGGTTTGTTGCTACCCCCGTAACGACGCCGCTCGCATCCCGCACAAATCCGGTGACCGTTGTCTCCAGTGCATAGGTTGCATGGCCAGAACCACTGGCGCCACTAATGTGCGCCGCGTGTGACGACGCCGCCGCATATCCGTGGGTGAGTGCCACCTGATCAATGAAGCCGTCGCCGGCGCGGAAGCGCACCTGTCGAATCTCTGGAGAGAGGTACGACCAGCGAGCACGCGCCTCGTCACCGCTCAACAGCTCCACATCGGTGAGGCCGAACGTTCGTTGCAGAGCAACGAGTTCTCGCCCCTTCGCAGCACTCGCCTCGGTGCGGCTGCAGAAGAGATACCCCTGCTGACGAATGTCGAGGTTCCATCCCGTGAGCCCCGACTCTTCGGCAAAGTTCAGATAGAGGGCCAAGCCCTCTTGTACGAGCGCAAGCTCATCGGCGTTGTCGTGCTGCAAGCGAAACGCACCCGTCGATGCGGCGGTCGTGAGCGATGCGATGCTGCTGCGGCGCTCAATCACCAACACCTTGAGTCCGGCGCGTGCCGCAAAGTACGCGGTCGCCGCGCCTGCAACGCCTGCGCCAATAACGACGAGGTCGACACTTGCGGGAAGCTCTCCGTCGTTACGGTCGTAGGTTGGGAAGGCGCTGTTGTCGACGATCACGCGGGGTGTCCGGCGGCCTCGCGAGCGGCGCGCAACCGGGCGGCGATCGCCGCTGCGCTCCGCGGGTCTGCGCCGTCGAGGAGTCGCGGCCCAACGCCGAACCCAGCGGCACCAGCGGCCACCAGCGCGGCGATCTCGTCGAGCCCTACGTTCGTTGGCACGATCTTGCTGGTTGGGCTCGGTGCCAACGCTGCGCGAATAAATGCCGGAGCGTTAATCGCCGCCGCGGGGAAGAGCTTCACGTAGGTTGCGCCTGATCGTTCGGCGAGGCTGATCTCGGTTGGCGTGAAGGCACCCGGGAGCCAATCGACTCCGGCGGCGGTGGCGGCGGCGCCCGTTGCGGGGTCGGTGATTGGCGAGACGAGGAATCGTGCGCCGGCATCGATCATGCGCTGCGCCGTCGCGGCGTCGTACACGCTACCCGCGCCAACTGCGAGGGTGGGGTGACTGGAGCGTAGGGAGGCGATCGCGGCGGTCACCGCGGCCTCGGCCCCCTCGCCGCGCAGGAAGAGTTCGAGCGCTGGCACACCGGCATCGAGCGCAGCGTCAGCCCATGCCGACAAGACCGCGGCATCCTGTGCGGCGACCGCCGGAAGGATTCCGACGCGCGAGAAGAGTGGGCCAAATACCTTCGCTTCCATGGCGGCAGTATCCCACGCTGCCCGCGCCTGGTCGGCACGCATTCACCCTCTCCTTCAGTGGTGGCTCGCGGGGCTAGGGTGAGTTTCGCCCTCTGGTAGGCTCGCTCTATGCCGAAGACCATCATTGAGAAGATCTGGAACGAGCACGTTGTCGATCAGCAGGAGGGGGCGCCCGCCATCCTCGCGATTGACCTGCACCTCGTGCACGAGGTCACCAGCCCCCAGGCGTTTACCGGCCTTCGCAGCCGCGGGCTGAAGGTTCGCCGCCCTGACCGCACGGTGGCCACCGCCGACCACTCCATTCCGACCACGCCACGCAACCTGCCGATCGCCGATGAGATGGCCGCCGCCCAGGTGAAGCAGCTCGAGGCGAACTGCGCCGAGTTCGGCGTCCCACTCCACGGCTGGGAGTCGCCAAATCAGGGGATCGTGCACGTCATTGGGCCAGAGCTCGGCCTGACGCAGCCTGGCGC
>JAEMRB010000005.1:17854-21263 GCA_016463555.1 Chloroflexota bacterium | reverse complement strand
CTTCGAGATCACCCAGAACTGAAGGCGAAGATCGCCCACATCTGCTGGATGGGCGGCGCGATCGCCGAGGGGAATGTGACCGCATCGGCGGAGTTCAATTCGTACGTTGATCCTGACGCCGCAGCGATCGTCTTTGCTTCCGGGATCCCGATCACGATGGTCTGCCTCGACGCAACGCACCGCGCCCTCACCGGCGAAGCGGCGATGAAGCGGCTTGATGCGGCGGGAACGTTGCCGGCAAAGGTCTTCGCTGACCTGCTGCGCTTCTACGCAATCTTTCATAAGGATCGCTACGACTGGCCAGCCTCCGCCGTGCATGATGCCGTGGCGGTCGCACATCTTGCGGTGCCGAACCTCTTGGCGCTAGTGCACGCCGCCGTTGATGTTGAGCTGGGCGACCTTGCACGCGGACGAACGATTACCGACTGGTATGGCGATCGCCTGAAGCAGCGCGGACGCACCCCCGACGTGGATGTGGCGGTTGGCGTTGATGCTGACGCGTTTGACCGTGTCCTCGTGGACGCGATCCTCTCGTTTAAGTAGCGCTAGATCCGGTCGCGGAGCTCCGCGAGTAGGCCTGGGATCGCCGCCGTAATCTCCGTGGCGGTACGTTCGTATGCTGTTGGCGGGTGCCCCCACGGGTCGTCAAGATCGTGGCCGACGGCGGTTGGGTCAAAGTCCCTGAGCAGACGGATCTCTGGCTGCCTCTCTGCCATGCGGATGATGCTGCGCCCATTTCGTAGGTTTGCCTGATCGGCGGCGAGCACCAGATCGAGGGTCGCAGCGAGAGCCGGCGTAAAGAGGCGCGCCTGATGGCTGGTTCGCAGGCCGCGTGCGCTCAAGATGGCGGTGCTGTTCGCATGCATCCCCTCGCCGGCATGCTCGTCGGAGGTGCCGGCGCTTGAGATCGTCACGCGCCCAGCCAAGAGCGGGTCGGCGCTGATCGCCGCCTCAATGAGCACCTCAGCGAGAGGGGAGCGGCAGATGTTGCCGTGGCAGAGGGTAAGGATTCGCAACATCCTCTGAGCCTAGCGGATCGCCTCGTGGGCTGGCCGTAGGCTCGTGGTGCGTGGGGGAGCCCCGTTCGGTATCCTATGCAGAGGCACGGCGGGGTAGCTCACCGGTAGAGCAGGGGATTCATAAGCCCTTGGTAGCAGGTTCGATTCCTGCCCTCGCTACCATGAACCTTTAGGGAAGACGGAGAACGGAGGGGACCTAATGATTCCAAAGGCTCTGCGAAACGGTGCAGTCATGCTGATCCTGCTCCTGGGTACCGTCGTGCTCCTCGGCAGCGTCCTCCTCACCCCTGTGCCAGCCGCAACGAAGGACTACTCGGCATTCCTGGCCGAAGTCCGTGGGGGCAGCGTCGCCACCGTTGTGCAGCAGGAGCAGATCCTGACCATCACCAAGATCGGCACCCCACCAGAGAGCTACCAGGTGCAGGTCCCTACCCAGCTGACCGATGTCTACAATGATGTTCGCGCCGCCGCCGTTGCTGGTGGCCGCAACCCTGACAGCGTGACGTTCGGTGCCAAGAAGCCCGACGACTCCGGCCAGCTCCTTACCTTACTGATCAGCGCCCTTCTGCCGGTCCTTCTGATCGGTGGCCTCTTCCTCTTCATGATGCGCAGCGCCCAAGGGCAGAACAACCAGGCGATGAGCTTCGGTAAGAGCAAGGCGAAGATGTTCATTGCGAACAAGACCCCCGTCACCTTTGCCGACGTCGCAGGGGTCGAGGAGGCGAAGGTTGAACTGGAAGAGGTTGTTGAATTCCTGAAATTCCCTGAGCGCTTCGAAGCGCTCGGCGCAAAGATTCCGAAAGGCGTCCTCCTGATTGGCTCACCAGGCACCGGGAAGACTCTGCTCGCCCGTGCTGTCGCCGGCGAAGCTGGCGTGCCATTCTTCAGCATCTCTGGCTCCGAATTCGTTGAGATGTTTGTTGGCGTTGGCGCTTCACGCGTGCGCGACCTCTTTGATCAGGCGAAGCGCAACTCGCCGTGCATCGTCTTCATTGACGAGATTGATGCCGTCGGTCGCCAGCGCGGTGCTGGGATTGGCGGATCGAACGACGAGCGCGAGCAGACGCTGAACCAGATCCTCGTAGAGATGGACGGCTTCGAGACGGGCACCAACGTGATCATCATCGCGGCCACCAACCGTCCCGACGTGCTTGACCCGGCGCTGCTGCGCCCAGGCCGCTTCGATCGCCAGGTGATCCTTGACCGCCCCGACCTGAAGGGCCGCGTTGCAATCTTGAAGGTGCACGTGAAGGGGAAGCCGCTCGACAAGACGGTGAACCTTGAAGAGATTGGGCGACGCTCGGCAGGATTCTCGGGAGCTGATCTGGCTAACCTCATGAATGAAGCCGCGATTCTCGCCGCACGTCGCAGCAAGCGCACCATCGGCATGGATGAGTTTGCCGAAGCGCTTGATCGTGTGATGGCTGGCCCACAGCGTAAGAGCCGCCTCATCACCGATGCAGAGAAGCAGATCATTGCCTACCACGAGGGTGGTCACGCGGTGGTTGGGCGTATCCTTGAGAAGTGCGATCCGGTCAGTAAGGTAACCGTGATCAGCCGCGGCATGGCGCTCGGCTACACCATGAACCTGCCGACCGAAGACCGCTACCTGCAGAGCAAGAGCGAATTTGAAGACAAGATCGCCGCGATGCTCGGTGGCAACGTTGCCGAGCAGCTCGTCTTTGGCGATACGACGACAGGTGCCTCAAACGACATTGAGAAGGCGACCGATCTTGCGCGCAAGATGGTGACGCGCTTCGGCATGTCCGAGAAACTGGGCACCGTCACGCTCGGACGACAGGACGAGATGATCTTCCTAGGTCGCGAGATGTCGGAGCAGAAGAACTACTCCGAGGCCGTCGCAAAGCAGATTGACGAAGAGGTTCGCGCGATCATTGACCGTGGCGCCGTGCGCGCTCGCGAAGTGCTGACGAAGCACCGTGATCGTTTGGATGCACTTGCGGCGAAGCTGATCGCCGAAGAGACAGTTGAGGGGGAGGCATTCGAGACGCTCTTCGCCGATCTCCCTGCGAAGCCGGCCGCATACGCGGGCCTCCTTGATCGCCTTCGTGCCGCGGGAGTTTCGATTCCAGCCGCGAGCGTCGAGCCGAAGAGTGAACCGGTCGTGAAGCCGGGCCCTGGGGGCGCAGCGGCGGGGCAGCCAGCCTGATGGCATATGCCCCCACGCTCGCCTGGAAGGGGCTAGAGGGGCCTGAGGAGGCGCACCTTGTCGCCACCGCCGCCTCGCGGATGGCGAAGTATGCGGAGTTCCTGAAGATCCCGAGCGTCTCGGCCCTCCCTGAGCATGCTCCGGATTGCCGGGCAGCCGCCGAGTGGCTCGCCGCCGAGCTCCGCCGCATCGGCGCCGAGCGCGTTGAGGTGAGTGAGAC
>JAEMRB010000005.1:0-17754 GCA_016463555.1 Chloroflexota bacterium | reverse complement strand
GGCTCGCCGCCGAGCTCCGCCGCATCGGCGCCGAGCGCGTTGAGGTGAGTGAGACGGGTGGCCATCCCATCGTTGTTGCCGAGAAGATCGTCAATAGCTCGCTCCCGACGATCGTGATCTACGGCCACTACGACGTACAGCCTGGGGATCCGCTCGACCTCTGGAAGACGAGCCCGTTCGAGCCAATCGTTCGCGACGGCCGCATGCTCGGTCGCGGCTCTGCCGACGATAAGGGTCAGATCGTGATTCACCTCAGCGCACTCGAGGCGCTCGTCACCACGCGTGGCACCCTGCCAGTGAACGTGAAGTACGTGTTTGAAGGCGAAGAGGAGTCGAGCTCCGTGAACCTCGAGGCGTGGATGGCGGCGAACCCAGACCGCTGCAGCGGCGACGCCGTGATCATCAGCGACTCTGGCTTCTTTGATGGCAATCGCCCCGCCTTGACCGTTGGGCTCCGTGGCATCACCTATCTTCAGATCAATGTGCGCGCCTCCGATGTAGACCTGCACTCGGGGAGCTACGGCGGCTCTGTGGTCAATCCCGCCAATGCACTCGCCGCCATGATCGCCTCGCTGCATGACGCGAACGGCCACATCACCGTTCCCGGCTTCTACGACGATGTCGTTGCGCTCACACCAGCTGATCGCGCCGCATTTGCTGCGCTGCCATTCGATGAGCCTGGCTATCTTGCTGGGATCGGGGCCACCGCCACGGCGGGGGAGAGCGGCTACTCCACGGTCGAGCGACGCGGTGGGCGCCCAACACTCGACGTGAATGGCATCTGGGGTGGCTTCATGGGCGACGGCTCCAAGACGATCATCCCTGCGCATGCGCACGCCAAGATCTCGTGCCGCCTTGTGACCGCGCAGGACCCCGCGAAGATCGGTCGACAGGTTGAGGCGGCGCTGCGCGCTGCGGCCCCTGCCGGACTGCAGGTCGAGGTGCAGAACCTCGGCAACGGCGATGCCTTCCTCACCCCCCTTGGCGACCCCTACCTCAACGCAGCGGCGGGAGCCCTTGAGGCTACCTTTGGCGTGCCGCCGCTCTACATTCGCGAAGGCGGCTCGATTCCGATCGCTGCGCTCTTCCAGAAAGAGCTTGGCCTGCCAGTGGTCTTGCTCGGCTTCACGCCACCTGATGACAATGCGCACGCGCCAAATGAGTCGATGGATCTCGGAAACTTTGAGGGCGGCATCCGCGCTGTCATTCGCGCACTCGACGCTATCGCCACCGTTGGCTGACCGACCGTGAAGGTAGCGCTGCTCGGCCTCGGCCTCATCGGCGGCTCCATCGCGCGAGCACTGCGTGAAGATCCCGCTGGGGTTGGCCCCCTTGATGAGAGCGGCCTAGAGATCGTCGCATGGACACCAACGCAGACGGGACCGCGAGAGGCGCTGGCGGCGGGAGTCATTGACACCGTTGGTCGCTCGATCGCCGAAACGGTGGATGGTGCAGCACTCGTGGTTCTCTGCGCGCCACCAATTGCCATGACCGAAATTCTCGATGAGTTGGTGATCTGTCGCCGCTCCGGACGCCTCGCCGATGGGGCGATCGTGACCGACGTTGCTTCGACGAAGGTGTGGATCGCGCGGGAGGCAGCGGCGCGCAACATTCGCTTCTGCGGCGGCCATCCGATGGCGGGGAGCCACGAGACTGGTTTTGCCGCGGCAGATGCCAATCTCTTTCTCGGTCGCCCATGGGTGATCGTGCCGGGTGTCAATGGTGGAGGTGCCGCCGCACTCGTTGAGCGACTCGCAACCAGCTGCGGTGCGCGTCCGGTGATCCTTGAGGCGGAGCTTCACGACGCCGCGACCGCCGCAGTCAGCCACCTCCCACTCCTCCTGGCTGCAGCACTCGTTGAGACCGTGGCACTCGGTGAGGCTGCCGATGCCCCTGACGGCTGGAAGATCTCGCACCTGCTCGCCGGTACCGGTTGGCTCTCCGCCACGCGGCTCGCACGCGGCTCTGAGGCGATGGGCGCCGACATCTTGGCGACGAACGCACGCGAGGTTCGCCGTCAGTTGAAGAGGCTACGACTCGTTCTGGAGCAGTGGGATGCGCGCTTGGCCGCCGCAGAGAACGACCCAATTATCGGTCGCACGGACCTGGAGGGGCGCCTCGCCGCTGCGCGCGCGGTGCTCACGGAGAGCGAGTGAGCGTAGATCCGTTGGCGACGGGCGCCGACGAGGAGATCGTTGGCATCCCTCGCGACCTTGCGCTCCCTGCAGGCGCCTGGACTGGGATCCACGCCTTTAGCAGCCCGGAGGAGGGGGAGCGTGAGATCACACGCCTCGACGGGTTGGCCCAGGCGCGTCCGCGGCGCGAGCTCGAGTCGGATCCCTCTTGGAAGCAGCCGATCCCCTATGCGGTGGCCCTCTATCGCCCCGAGGGGACCCCTGCGGGCGACGTGCAGCTCTTCTGGATGGATCGCCTTGCTGGTGGCAGTGACAAGCGACTGCACGGTCGCGCCTCGTTCGGCGTGGGTGGCCACATCTCGCCAAACGATGGTGGCATTCGCGCCGCACTCGCTCGAGAGTGGGCCGAAGAGGTTGCCACGCCAACCCTCCCGCACTTCACGCCGCTAGGACTGCTGAACGACGATGGTGACGATGTTGGTCGTGTGCACCTTGGCGTAGTCTTCATTGCCACGCTGACCACGCCGGCTATTCACATTCGTGAGACGCATAAGCTTGCAGGCTCTCTCGTGCCAGTAAGCGAGGCGCTGCGCCGCAGGGATGAACTTGAGGGATGGTCGGCGCGCCTGATCGACACGATTGCAAAGGTTGCAGCAAGCCTCTAGCCCTCGCTACGTGAGCGGTATGTTGCCGCTGTGATCTTCTCTCCATGCCAACCTCAGTCGCCTCTACCGCGCTCGTTGGCATTGAGGGGGTTCCCGTTGAGGTCGAGGTTGACGTTGCCCCTGGTATCCCTGCGACACGAATCGTGGGGCTCCCCGATACCGCCGTAGGGGAGGCGCGCGAGCGCATACGCTCCGCCATTCGTGCGGCCGGATACACCTGGCCCGCTCGTCGCATCACCATCAATCTCGCACCAGCCGATCTACGCAAGAGTGGCGGCTCGTTTGATCTCGCCATCGCGATCGGCATTCTGCTTGCCAGCGGCCAGATTCGTCATCGTGGCAAAGGGATGCTGGCGGCGATCGGTGAGCTCGCGCTTGACGGCAGAGTGCGCAGCGTTCCCGGTGCGCTGCCACTCGCCCTGCCACTCCTATCAGCTGGGCATCGCGTGCTGCTACCGGCGAGCGTGGCAACGCTGCTGGGGCCGTGCCGCGGCGAGGTGATTCCCGTTGCAACGCTCGCGGATGCTGCATCGGCGGTCGACGGCAGAGTCGCAGGCCCGCCACCCTTGCCAGAGGTCGCATCGATGCCAGCACCGAGCAAAGAGGTGGCGTGCGAGCTCGCAAGCATTCGCGGTCAACCGATTGCATCGCGTGCAGTCTTGATTGCAGCATGCGGTCGTTTCCCGATTCTGCTCGAGGGACCGCCAGGCGTGGGTAAGTCGATGCTCGCTCGGGCACTGCATGAGATTCTTCCAGACCTTGCTGTGGAGGAGCGCAGTGAGGTTGCATCCATCGCCTCTGCAGGTGGCCACGCCGTAGGGCTCTCCTTGAGACCGCCGTTACGGGCACCGCATCACGACATAACGGTGGCGGGGCTCATCGGCGGAGGCCCGCGCATGACTCCGGGCGAGCTGACGTGGGCACATCGTGGACTCCTGCTGCTCGATGAGATCGGTGAATTCCGGCGCGACGCGCTTGAGGCGTTGCGCGAACCACTTGAGCGGGGGAGTGTTGACTTAGTTCGAGCGGGGCGCGCGGTGCGCTTCCCTGCGGATGCGATCGTGGCGGCCACGGGGAATCCCTGCGGCTGCGGCGAGTTAGAGCATCCGAGTGGCACCTGTCGCTGTCTCCCTAGCGCGCGACGGCGAGGGAGCCTCTCGCTCTCCGCACCGATTCGTGATCGATTCCCGCTGCGCGTGCGGCTTGCCCGACCGAGCACGCCTCTTGCTGCGCTCCCGCGCGGCGAACTCACCACGCTGGCGGCTCGCGAGCGCGCAACATCGGTCCGCGCCGCCCTACTGCAACGACCCGACGGTGGCGACGTAATGACCCCTGCGACGCGCCGCACCGTTGAGGGTCTCGGCGTACGCGCATGGAGTCAGATTGAGCGGATCGCGATGGTGGTGGCCCTCCTTGATGGCCGCGAGGTTGTTGGCGACGCTGATGTGGCGGAGGCGATCCACCTGCACGGCGATCACTGGTGAGCGCCGTGATGTTGAACCCAGGCGACCCGCGAATCCCTGAGCGACGTAGCGAGCCACTCGGGCTCGCCCCCGATGCAGATCGACGGCGCCCACTCTGGGCGCAGGGGCGGGTGGAGGTGCTGGGGAGGCCTTCCATCGGGATCGTCGGCACGCGGCGCCCCTCGCCCCACGGCATATCGGCCGCTCGGCGCATCGCCTTTGAGGTTGCGCGATCGGGGTGGTGCGTCGTCTCAGGGCTCGCCCTGGGGATCGACGAGGCGGCCCATTTGGCAGCCGTAGAGGCGGGAGGGGAGACGATCGCCGTACTTCCTAGTCCCGCCCCGCTCGGGCTGCGCTACGGAGCGCGGCGCCTTGCTGAGCAGATCCAGCAGGCCGGTCTCCTTCTCTCTGATCGACCGGTCGGCACTCCGCCTGCCGCCTGGAGCTTCGCCGCCCGCAACCACCTCCTGGCGGCCCTCTGCGACGGGCTCATCGTCGTTGAGGCACCTGAGGGCTCTGGGGCGCTGATCACCGCAGAATCGGCGGCAGGGCTTGGGCTCCCGATCGCCATCGTCAGCGCCCCGTACGGTGCAGCGACAGCGGAGGGGGGCCTGCGCTGGCTGCAACGGACACAAGAGTTGTCTTTGCGTCTCACAGAGGAGCGCTCGCCCGTGCTCATTTCAGGGGAGGCCGACCTCCGCGCGTGGCTTGCTGTCTGTGCGTTGTCCTTGCACGGTCATTTCGCCGAGCCTCCGGAGGTGGCCTCCGTAGCAACGAGCGCCGTCGGGGGTGAGGCCTCCGGTTTGCAGCGTGAAATCCTCCAGAGAGTTGATGCAGCTGGTGCTGAGGGGGTCGTAGAGGGCGATCTAAGCGACCTCTCGCGGGAGTTGCCAGGCGCACTCGTGGCGGCCCTGACCCTCTTGAGCCTGCGCGGGCTGGTAGAGCAGCGCGGTGGCCGTTGGCGGCGCGTTCTGGGGGCGGTGCTACGCTCTCGCCCATGACAAAGGCTGCCACCAACCTCGTTATCGTCGAGTCGCCGGCCAAGGCCCAGACGATTGAGCGGTATCTCGGCCCCGACTACACCGTGCTCGCCTCCTATGGGCACATTCGGGATCTCCCCCAGAAGACGAAGAAGGGGAGCATGGCGGTGGACGTGGAGAACGGCTTCACCCCGGTCTACGAGATTATTGAAGATAAGCAGAAGCGCCTTGATGACATCACTCGTGCCGCAAAGAAGGCAACCTCCGTCTGGTTGGCAACCGACCTTGACCGTGAGGGGGAGGCGATTGCCTGGCATGTGGCGGAGGCCCTCGGTATCCCCGAGGCGGACCGACGCCGGGTTACCTTTAGCGAGATCACCAAGGGGGCCATCCTCGAGGCGTTTGCCCACCCCCGCGCGATCAACCTGGATCTTGTTAACGCTCAGCAGGCGCGCCGCATCCTGGATCGCCTCGTCGGCTATCGCCTTTCGCCGCTCCTCTCGCGACTCGTCAAGCCGAAGCTCTCGGCGGGGCGGGTGCAGTCGGTGGCACTCCGCCTCGTTGTGGAGCGCGAGCGCGTCATCCGCGCCTTTATCCCGCGTCATTACACCACCGTTGAAATTGGGATTCGCCCAGCTACCGCTGCCGACCTAATCGTCCCCGCCACCCTCATCGGCGAGAAGGGGGAGATCCTTGAGCTCGATCCAGAGGTAGCAGCAGCGGCGGTCGCTCGACTCGAGGGTGCCGACGCGGTCGTCGTGGATCGCAGTGAGGGAACGCGCAAGCAGCGCCCCGTTCCGCCATTCACCACATCGACACTGCAGCAGGAGGCGGGTCGCAAGCACGGCTTCCGCTCGCGCGTCACGATGCAGCTCGCCCAGAAGCTCTACGAGGGTGTGGAGATCGGCGGCGAGCGCACCGGCCTCATTACCTATATGCGCACCGATTCGCCAACGCTGAGCCAGCAGGCTATCAGCGACGCCTCGGCGGTGATCCGTGAACGATTCGGCCCAGAGATGATCGTTGAGGGTGGCCGCCAGTACGCCTCGAAGTCAAAGAACGCACAAGAGGCCCACGAAGCGATTCGCCCAACCAATCTCGCCCTCACCCCCGAACTCGCCGCGCCATACATTGACGAACGCGAACTGAAGGTCTACACGCTGATCTGGCGCCGCACGATTGCGTCGCAGATGCCCGACAAGCTCTCCGCCTCTACGACGTTGATTTGGAGCGCGGGGAGCGATCGCCTGAAGACTGTTGCGACGCGAACACTCGAGCCAGGCTTCACCGTGGTCTATCTCGAGGGTCGCGATGACGAAGACGAAGATGCTGAGGCGAAGGTCCCCGATCTGCCGGAGGGTTCGAAGGGGAGCATTGCAACCGTCGAGGGTGTGGCGCATGCCACAAAGTCCGAGCCACGCTTTACCGAGCCGACGCTCGTGAAGGAGCTCGAGAAGTACGGCATCGGCCGACCATCCACCTACGCCGCCATTATTGAGCGCATTCAAGAGCGCGAATATGTCGACCGCGACAAAGATAATCGCCTTCGCGCCACGCGCCTCGGCGAAACGGTATGCGACCTACTCACGACGCACTTCACCGCCTTCGTTGACCTCGGCTTCACCGCCGGCATGGAGGAGGAGCTTGATGCTGTGGCAGCGGGGCGCGCGAATTGGCGCGATGTCTTGCAGAAGTTCTGGAGCACCTTCGACCCACTCGTTCTCGAGAAGGCGCAGTCAATCGGTGCTGGAGAGTTCCGTAACCGCACCAGCGAAGAGAAGTGCTCAGAGGGGCATCCGATGGAGGAGCGCCTCGGGCGATTCGGTTGGTATCTCGCCTGCACCCTGTACCCAGAGCATGCCGAGCGCAAGTCGCTCTCCAAGGTCATTGGCGATGACACGCCGTCCGGCGACACGCCGACCCTTGAGGGTGCGGGTCTCCCGTGTCCAATGTGCGGTGCTGAACATGGCGGCAAGATGGCGCAGCGACGGAGCCGCTTCGGCTGGTTCCTCGGCTGCGATCGGTATCCAGAGTGCAAATACATTCCGAAGGCCGAGGTTCCCGCAGAGTTCAAGCTGGAGTTTGACGCGCTCTGCCCGGTCTGTGGCACCGAGCACGGCGGAAAGCTCGGCCCGAAGAAGAACAACAAGCGGGGCACCTACTTCTACTCGTGTAACCGCTACCCCGATTGCAAGACGATTCGACCACGTCCGTCTGGTGCGACACATGCCGAGTGTGGCGCCGTCATCGGTAAAGACGATGAGGGCGGCGTCTGCACGAAGTGTGGCGCGCGCGTGACGCTGCCAGAGGTGGTTGCCGTTGGATCGGTGATTGCGGGCGGTGAGCCTGATCCGCTCGCCTGGGTGCCGAAGCGCCCACGACGCGGTGCAGCAGCCTCAGCCGAGAGTGGCGCGAAGGCTGCATCAAAGAGCAAGGCGAAGCCGAAGACGAAGACCAAGGCGAAGGCGAAGGGTAAGGCGAAGCCGAAGGCTAAAGCGAAGGCGAAGAGCAAGGATCCCGCGGCGGAGCCTGTCGCCGTTGAGCCGGTCGCAGAGGCGCCGGCTGAACAGGTGGGAACGGCCTAATGAGTCGGGGCCGCGAATCGGCTCCCGTGGCGCAGCTCTCTTCTGCTGCGACTGACCCGCGAATTGCTCCGTTCATCATGCACCTGCGCGCACGCGCGCTCTCCGCTGCAACAGAACGTTCGTACCGCACGGCGGTAGAGCGGCTCACCGCCTGGTACGACGACGAGGGGATCGATTGGCGCACGCCAAGTCGCGCTGACCTGCGTCGCTACATCGCGCTCCTCAGTGAAGATGGTGAGCGCTCCACAGTGCAGCAGCGTCTCGCCGCTCTCGGCACCTTCTACCGATTCTGGGTGCGGCAGGGGAGTGTGGCGAAGGATCCGCTGCATGCGCTCGCCCGACCGAAGCGTGAGAAGCGGCTCCCCGATGTCTTGTCGCAAGCGCAGGTGGAGCAGCTCATCGCGCAGGCGGCGATTGGCAACGCAGCCTCGCTGGCGCTTCGCGATACGGCGCTGATTGAACTGCTCTATGGAGCCGGCCTACGCATTGCCGAAGTTGTGGCAATCAAACTCGCCGACCTGCAGCTTGGACGCGGCGAAGTGAAGGTGACAGGGAAGGGTGACAAGCAGCGTGTTGGCCTCTTCGGCGCACCGTGTCGTCGTGCCCTCGAAGCGTATCTCTCAGATGGCCGCCCGGTGCTTGCTGCGCTCGCCGCCACTCCAGGCGCGGCACTCTTCTTGAATCGCAGCGGTGGATCGCTCGGAGAGCGTGGCGCGCGCGCGCGACTTGACGACATCGCACGTGCCGCAGGTCTACCAGAGGCCTTTCACCCCCATACGTTGCGCCACTCGTTTGCCACACACCTCCTTGATGGCGGCGCGGACCTTCGTGTTGTGCAAGAGCTGCTCGGACACGAGAGCCTCGGAACGACACAGGTCTACACCCATGTTTCAACGACGCGCCTACGCGGGCTATACAAGTCGGCGCACCCGCGCGCACGACGTGCAGGGGCAAAGCCATGAAGCCGCGTCGAGCGGTGCCAGTTGCTCGTTCAAGCACTGCGCGTAGCAGCTCCATTCTGGCCGCCGGTGCACTGGCCTCACGCATCGCCGGGTGGGCGCGCATCACTGTCCTCATTGCCGTCTTTGGGGCGACCGGAACGCTCGACCCATTCCTCGCCGCATTCCGCATCCCCGATATCGTGTTCGCGCTTGTGGCCGCAGGTTCCATTGCAACCGTCCTCGTGCCGCAGTTGAGCACCCTTCTTGAGCGCGGCGAACGACGGCGAGCGCAGCGGCTCGTGGGCTCAGTGTTCGTCACCATGCTCCTCCTCCTCGGCCTCTTCTCGCTGGTGGTCGTCGTTGGCGCAAGCGCACTCAGCGGCCTCTTGGTGGGTGGATTACCGAGCGCCCAGCAGCGCGAGGCGGCAGACCTCAGCGTCATCCTGCTGGTGGCCACGATTGCGCTGGCACTCTCCGCCATCTGCACCAGTGCCGCCGCAGCGCGATCGCAGTTTGGCGTCACTGCCATTACCGGCTTGGTGTACAGCGCTGGAACGATCGCCGGCGCGCTGATCGGCGGCCGCGCCGCTGGGGGCTATGGCCCAGCCATTGGTACGGCTGCTGGTGCGGTTGCCGTACTGGTCATAACTGGCGTCGTGCTGATGCGAAGCGACCTGCGTCCGGCACGGCCGAACCTGCGTGACCCACTCCTGCGCGAAGCGCTCCGCTCGCTCCTGCCACGTGTCGGCTCGGTTGTGCTGGTCCAGCTGCTGCTCGCGTATCTCATTCTGCTCGCCGGAACGACTGGGCCGGGTGCGATCACGATTTGGTCGTACGCCTTCACCCTCCTGCAGGTGCCACTCGCCCTGGTCACCTCTTCGATTGGCATTGCGATTCTTCCGAAGGTGGCGGCCCAGGCGGCACGCGGAAATTTTGCGGTCGTACGCACGTTGGCCGTTGCAAGCATCGGGGCCGTGATTTGGATGATGGCGCCAATCGCAACGCTTGGTGCACTCTTCTCGTATGACGCAGTCCGGCTCGTTGTTGGCGGGAACATCGATAACGCCTCTGCGGTCGCGACCGCAGATCTACTCCGGCTGCTCCTTATTGGCCTCGTCGCGCACGGCGTGATCTCGGTCGCGGTGCGCCTCTTCTACGGTCTGCGCGATACGGTGCGCCCCACTCTTGCAGAGCTTGGTGGGAATATCGTGATCTTCGCCCTGGCGACCCTCTGGGTCCCGCTCGTGGGAGTGACCGGCATTGCGACGTCACTCCCTCTCGGCACCTGGATTGAGGCGGTCGTCCTGCTTGCCCTGCTGGTTGCGCACAAGCAGATCCTCAACGCGGCCACGGTTGTCGGCGCCACCCTCTTCGCCCTCCTTGCCGCACTCGTTTCAGCTGGGCTTGCGACCGCGGTCACGTCGCCACTCCTTGAGGGGGCACGCCTTTCGGGGGTAGTGCCGGGTGCGGCGGTTGCGGCACTCGGCACCGTCGTTGGACTTGCCGCCTATGTCGCCCTCACGATTCTGGCGCGCCGACGAGAGGCGCTCCCGCTGTTCCGCCGCATCGCACCACTCGCGCCAAAGAGGATGCGTGCGATTTTGCTGCGCGCCGAGGCAACCACATGACAATTCGCCGCATCGACTTGAGCTCTCTTGAGGCACAACGCGCGTGGGATGCGCGCGCCGTCGATGCGCCTGGCGGTGACGTACACCAGGGGAGTGCCTGGCTCACCTATCGAGCCAGCCTCGGGCGCGAAGCGATCGCGCTAGAGGCTGATGACGCCCCACTCGGCATCCTCCTGAATCGCGCTCCACTCTTCGGCCTCCCCAAAGGGCATGCGCCGCGTGGGCCACTCGCTCCGTGGGGCGGCACAGTCGCTCAGGCGGTGGCTGTTGCAGAGCGCATTCAGCGCGTCGCCACCTGGCTTGGAGCGGAGTACGGCCTCGTCGCACTAGATGCGGATCCGTGGCTGCCGGCTGGCGAGGCGACCGAGTCTGCGTTCCGTAACGCTGGACTCCAAAAAACCGACGAGATCTTTCCTAGCCAACACACGATGGTGCTGCGCGCCAGCGCGACCGGAACATCGGAGGCTGACCTCTTTGAGGGGATCACCAAGAGCACTCGCCAGCGCATCACGCTCGCCGAGCGTGCAGGGTTCGTTGCCGAACGGATCACGCACCTCACTCCTGCTCCTGAGCGCACGGCACTCTGGGACAAAGTGCAGCTTTTACTCGAGGCCACGGCGCAGCGCAAATCGTTCGCGCTCGGCTCATCGGCATCGATGATCCGCTGGTGGGATCAACTCGTTGCAACGGAACGCGCTGAGCTCCTCGCCGTCCGCGGCACCGCCGGCGCACTTGTCGCCTTCATCGTGATCTTGCGACATGGTGAACGCATCACCACCGACGCATCGGGTGACGATCCCATCGCGCGGAGGGAGACGCCTGGCGCGCTTGCCCTGCTGCGTTGGACGGCGATCAAGATTGCTGCGGGGGAGCGCCGTATCACCGATCTCGGCGGCGTGGATGTTGCTGGACATCGGGATGTTCCGGTTGAGGGCGACGCAATGCATGGCCTCTACGCCCACAAGGCGTCGTTCGGGGCAGTCTGGACGCCGATGGCGGGTGCGCACCGCGCCGTGCTCCGCCCGCGTGCACTCCGCCTGCGTTCACTGCTCGGCCGAGTGCGAGGGGGTCGCTGATGAGCGAACGTCCACTGAGTGACCTGATTACACGGCTGCAGGAGTTGCAACTAGTAGCGGCCCCTGTATCAACAGACATCGCTATTACCAGTGCCCCCACGCACGATTCGCGGCTCGTCACAACGGGCGGCATCTTTGTCGCGATCCTTGGGCGCACCGCAGATGGCGCAACGTTTATCGCGAGCGCAGCTGAACGCGGTGCAGTCGCGGTGCTGTGCGAGCAACAGGTTGCCTCGAGCGTGCCGCTCATCGTCGTTCGTGATGCGCGTGCCGCTCTCGCCGCTGCGGCGGCATGGTGGGAGGGCGATCCAGCCGAAGAGCTCATCGCAATCGGCGTGACGGGAACCGACGGCAAGACCACCACGTCAACGTTCCTCTCAACAGCGCTGACCGCCGCTGGACTGCGCACTGGACTGATCTCCACGGCGATCAGCCGCGTTGGCGGCACCCAGCGAGCGGCCGCGGCGCATCAGACCACGCCAGAGGCCCCCGCCTTGCAGCGCGCGCTGCGTGAAATGGTGGAGGCTGGCGACGAAGCAGCAGTTGTAGAGAGCACCAGTCACGGGCTACAGCTAGAGCGCGTCGGCGCGATTAACTTCGCGTCAGCGATCTATACGACCTTCTCACCAGATCATCTCGACTTCCATGCGACGCTTGATGAATATCGCGCCGCCAAGGCGAAGCTCGTGGCGAGAACAGTGGGCAGCGCAGCGAGTCGCGCACGCCAACTGCCGCGCGTAGTGGTGGTGCATGCGAGTGACCCTGCCGTGCAGCCATTCGCCGATGCGGCAGAGGCGGCTGGGCTGCAGGTCGCTCGATTTGATGCCTACTCGGATCACGAGGTGCTGATCAACGGCGTGAAGGCGGAGTTGCACCTGACGATGCCTGGACGCATCAATGCCGCGAACGCGGCCGCAGCGCTCACCCTCGTCGCTGCATGGGGCCTGCCACTCCCCGCCGCGATTGCGGCGGTTGAGGCAGAGGTCGGACCCCCTGGCCGAAGCCAGCTGATTGGCGGCACGCAGCCGTTCCGCGTCATCGTTGATTTCGCCCATACGGGTCCGTCGCTGACGGCGTCGGTGGCGGTGGCGCGTGAGCTGTGCAGCCCCGAAGGGCGCCTACTGCTCGTTACTGGAGCCGCAGGTGAGCGCGATCCTGGCCGACGTGCAGCGGTCGGGCAAGCGGCAACGGGTGCTGACTTGGTGTGGATCGCCGATGAGGACCCGCGGAGCGAGGATCCGAACACTATTGGGGAGGCGATCCGGGCCGCGCTCCTTGCCGCCTCTCCGCCCCCAGGTAGCAGCGTTGAGATCCTCCATGACCGTGCCGCCGCCATTCGTGCGGCGATCGGCGCTGCCCGGCCGGGCGACGTCGTGCTTCTGGCAGGGAAGGGGCATGAGCGCACCATTGAACGCCACGGCGTTGACGAGGCCTGGGATGAGGCGGCGGCAGCGCGTAGCGCGCTCTCGTCGCTCGGCTATTCTCCAAAACTATGAGCATTGAGCCGCAGCCAGTAGAGAAGACGCCTCGGGCCAAGCGCCCCGCCGCGGATCCAATCGCCAAGGTCCGCGCACTTGCCCGACCGGTCGAGTCACTCCGCGAGGCGCTGCGCGACAAGGTGGCCGCGGGGATCGGTACGGCGGAGGCGGCACGCCTTGTTGATGATGCCTTCCTCTTCGCCGTTGAGGCACACGGCACACAGGTGCGTGCCTCAGGTGAGCCGTATGTGACCCACCCCGCTGAGGCGGCGCTGATCCTTGCCGACCTCGGCCTTGATGCGGCAACTCTCGTGGCGGCACTGCTCCATGACGTTCCCGAGGACACGTCGGTCACCACCGCTGAGATCGCAGAGCGCTTCGGCGATGAGGTCGGCACCCTCGTTGATGGCGTCACCAAACTAAGCAAGTTCTCCGCAATGAGTGCCGAGGAGCAGCACGCCGAGAACATTCGCAAGATGTTCCTTGCCATGTCGCAAGACATCCGCGTGGTGCTGATCAAACTCGGCGATCGGCTACACAACATGCGAACGCTTGCTGCGCTCCCAGCAGAGAAGCAGCGCCGCATCGCCCGACAAACGCTTGAGATCTACGCGCCACTCGCAGAGCGTCTCGGTATCTGGCAGATGAAGTGGGAGCTCGAGGATCTCGCCTTCAAGGCACTTGAGCCTGAGCGGTATCACGAACTGGCGAGCTTGGTCGAGCTGCGACGGGACTTGCGCGCTGACTATGTTGAGCGCGCGATCACAGTTCTTAAGCCAGAACTTGAACGTGCTGGGATCGAGGCGGAGTTCTCCGGCCGCGCGAAGCACCTCTACTCAATCCACAAGAAGATGGCGCGGCGATCAAGCGACTTCTCGGAGATCTATGACGTCTACGCCATTCGCGTGATTGTCGAGAACCTCCGCGATTGCTACGCCGCACTCGGTGCGGTCCATAGCGTGTGGCGACCGATTCCGAATCAATTCGACGACTACATCGCCGTGCCGAAGAACAACCTCTATCAGAGCCTCCACACTGCGGTCGTGGCGCTCGACGGGCGCCCACTCGAGGTGCAGATCCGCACCAGGTCAATGCACGAGGTCGCCGAAGTGGGGATCGCCGCGCACTGGCGCTATAAGGATGGAACGCAACCAGACGCCGCCTATGACGCAAAGCTCGCCTGGTTGCGCCAACTTCTTGAGTGGCAGCGCGACGTCACCGACGCCTCAGAGTTCCTTGAGGGCGTTCGGCTTGATGTGTTCCAGGATCAGGTCTATGTCTTTACGCCGAAGGGTGACGTGAAAGAGCTTCCGGCCGGCGCAACGCCGCTCGACTTCGCCTATCTCGTGCATACCGACATCGGCCACCGCTGCATTGGTGCGAAGGTCAACAATCGCCTGGTGCCGCTGGAGTATCGATTGAAGTCGGGCGACATCATCGAGGTGGTAACGGCGCGCGGGAAGCATGGCCCAAGTCGTGACTGGCTCAATGTGGCCACTACGCGACAGGCGCGCAACAAGATTCGCCAGTGGTTCAAGCACCAGGAGCGCGACGAGAACGTCCTGCACGGTCGTGAGTCCTTGGAGCGCGAACTTCGCCGCCTCGCCCGCACCTCCCTTGAGTCGATCGGTCGAGATCGCCTCGAGGAGGTCGCTAGGCAGATGAACCAGGGGAGCGTTGATGACCTGTACGCGGCGATCGGCTACGGCGCCGTTGGCCCACAGCAGGTGGTCTCACGGCTCGGCGTTGCCTCGGACGACGCGAAGTCACTCTTGCCGCTGAGCACGAGCGCCGCGTCGGTCGCCCCGGCTGAGCGAACCGGCGGGATCCGCGTAAAGGGTGTGCCCGACCTCTTGACGCGATTCGGTCGCTGCTGCCGCCCACTCCCGGGCGATCCCATTGTTGGCTTCATTACCCGTGGCAAGGGGGTCACCGTGCACCTCGCCGGCTGCGACGCCTCAACCTCCGCCCGAGAGGCATCGCGCCTCATCGATGTGGAGTGGGAGATGACGCCAGCCACCAAGGAGAGCTACCCAGTGACGATTCGCGTGGAGGGACTCGACCGCACCGGCCTCTTGACGGAGATCACCCAGGTGGTTGCGGAGCAGAAGGTCAACATCTTGTCCGCTACTGTTCAGACGACAGGCCAAACGAATGCGGAGATGTTGATGACCCTTGCCGTCGGCTCCATTAGCGAACTTGCCAGGCTGATGGCGCGACTTGAGCGCGTCCGCGGCGTTCGGAGCGTCTCGCGGGAGCAGCACCAGTGAGCGGCTTCCAGTCTCCTCGCGGACTTCGCGACCTGCTTGAGCCACTCGCGTCAGCGCACGGTTGGGTCACGGATCGCGCCTGGGCCGCCGCAGACGCCGCCGGGTACGCACGCATCGAGTTGCCGATCGCCGAGGAGAGCGCGCTCTTCGAGCGCGCCGTCGGTGGCACCTCAGACATCGTCGCGAAAGAGCTCTATCGGCTAGAGCCTCGTGGTGACGATGCGATCACCTTGGCGCTTCGACCCGAGGCAACCGCCGGCGCCGTTCGGGCCTACATCCAACATGGCATGCGCTCTCAGCCGCAGCCCGTGCGCATTGCAACTGTTGCGCAGCTCTTCCGCTACGACCGCCCACAGAAGGGGCGCTATCGCCAGTTCACGCAATTTGATATTGAGGCGATCGGCGACGGTGGACCAGGGATTGACCTCGAGGTGATCGAGCTCGGCGCCGCCTACCTGCGCGAACTGGGCCTCACCGACGTGCAGGTGCACCTGAACTCTGTCGGCTGTGCCGCCTGCCGCCCCGCCTACGTTGAAACGTTGCGCGCCCACTTCACGCCGGTGTCCCAGGAGCTCAGCGCGGTGGATCAGTCACGACTCGCCACGAACCCGCTGCGCCTGCTCGACTCCAAAGAGCCTGCGGCAGTCCAGCGTGCAGCGAGCGCACCCGTGATTACCGATCACCTCTGCGCCGAGTGCGCGGCGCATTACGCGGCGGTCACCGCGGGACTGGCGACGATTGGCACCACCGTTCTCCCTGCGCCGCGACTGGTACGCGGCCTCGATTACTACACCCGCACCGCGTGGGAGTACCTCCTCCCGGGGGAGCAGGGCCAGCAGGGTGCACTGGGCGGCGGTGGACGCTACGACGGACTCGTCGAACTGCTCGGCGGAACCCCCACACCTGCGATCGGTTTCGCCATCGGCATCGACCGTGTCGTGCTCGCGCTGGAGGCGCGCGGACTCTTGCCCGCAGTGTCGGGCGGCCCAGCAATTGTGGTCGCGGGCATTGAGCCCGATTCGGTGGCCGATCGCGTGGCGATCGCCGGCGAACTGCGAGCTGCGGGGGCGAGCGCACGAGCCGACGTCAGCACACGCAAGATCGGCAAGCAGCTGGAGGGCGCCGTGCGCGATGGCGCGTTGGCGGTCATCATCGTTGAGCCAGATGGGCGCCTCACCTTGCGAGATCTCGTCAAGGCGAGTCAGGCGGAGCCAGCGGAGCGTGGCGGCGTGATCGCCGCGGCACTTCGCCTGGTGCAGAACGAGGGGTAGCATGACCGACGCGGCAAAGCTGACCACGAGCCTCCGGAGCGATGTCTGCGGCGCACTGCGCCCAAGCGACGTTGGTCGACGCGTACGGCTCGCCGGTTGGGTCCACCGCCGACGCGACCACGGCAGCCTGGTCTTCATTGACCTTCGCGATCGCTACGGCATCGTGCAGGTGGTCGTTGACGCCGCCGTCGCCGCCGAAGCGCACGCCGCCCTCACCGACGCGCGGAGCGAGTGGGTGATCGCCGTTGAGGGGACCGTCGCAGCACGACGTGCAGGTACCGAGAACGAGAAGCTCGCCACCGGCGGCATTGAGGTCGCCGGTGAGAGCGTGACCGTGCTCTCACAGGCCAAGACCCCACCCTTCTATATCAATGACACCGAAGCCCCCGTCGACGAGAGCCTGCGGCTGAAGTACCGCTACCTCGACCTGCGCCGTGAGCCACTGCGTGACCGGATCCTTCTGCGCAGCGCCATGGTGCAGGCGATCCGCGAGGTGCATCACGAACACGGCTTTGTTGAGGTGGAGACGCCGATCCTGATTAAGTCCACCCCTGAGGGGGCGCGCGACTTCATCGTTCCGTCGCGCCTGCAGCAGGGGAGTGTCTACGCGCTGCCACAGTCGCCGCAGCAGATGAAGCAGCTCTTGATGGTCGCGGGCTTCGATCGCTACTTCCAGATCGCCCGCTGCTTCCGCGACGAGGATCTGCGCGGCGATCGTCAGCCAGAATTCACCCAACTTGACATCGAGATGAGCTTCGTTGACGAGGCGAGCGTGCGCGCCTATGTCGAAGCGATGGTGATCCAGGTGACGAAGCGCATCCGACCCGATCGCCCAATTCAGCAGCTGCCCCTGCCAACCTTCACCTACGACGAGGCGATGGAGCGCTACGGCTCCGACAAACCCGACATTCGCTTTGCAATGGAGTTGATCGATCTCGGCGCAGCGCTCCCTGAGAGCACCGGGTTCAAGGTGTTCGACGAGACGCGCGCCAGCGGTGGGCGTATCCGCGCCATTCGCGTTGCCGGTCGCGGTGCGATTACCCGTTCCGACGTCGACGACCTGACCGAACGCGCTAAGCGCTACGGTGCCAACGGCCTGGTGTGGATCGCGTTGCAGCCGGATGGCGAGGTCCGCTCGCCGATTGCAAAGTTCCTCTCCCCAGAAGCGACCGCCGCGCTCTGGTCGGCAACGGGCGGCACAGCAACGCATGCCGATGGCGATCTACTTTTGATCGTCGCCGGGCCGCGCATCCTCTCAGCTG
>JAEMRB010000071.1 GCA_016463555.1 Chloroflexota bacterium | reverse complement strand
GCGCGATGACCACCTGGCCGGAGTCGCGCGCGGCGCGACCCTCAACACCGGTGCCAACGACTGGCGAGTGTGGCTGCAGGAGCGGAACCGCCTGACGCATCATGTTGGAACCCATGAGTGCGCGGTTGGCGTCGTCATGCTCGAGGAACGGAATGAGCGCGGTGGCTACTGAAACCACCTGCTTTGGCGATACGTCCATGAAGTCGACGCGGGTCGGTTCAACCAGCTCGAAGCCCTCGCCCTTACGGCAGTAGATGCGCTCGCCCACCAGGTGCGAGTTGCCGTCGAGCTCGGCGTTCGCCTGGGCGATCGCGTAGCGCTCCTCTTCGTCGGCGGCGAGATAGATGACGTCGGTCGTGACGCGACCCTCCTTGACGCGGCGGTATGGCGACTCAATGAAGCCGAGCTCGTTGACGCGGCCGAAGGTTGCGAGCGAGCCGATCAGGCCGATGTTCGGGCCTTCTGGTGTTTCAATTGGGCACATGCGGCCGTAGTGGCTGTGGTGGACGTCGCGAACGTCGAAGCCGGCGCGCTCTCGCGAGAGTCCGCCTGGCCCGAGGGCTGAGAGGCGGCGCTTGCTGGTGAGCTCGGCAAGTGGGTTGGTCTGATCCATGAACTGGCTCAACTGCGAGCCGCCGAAGAACTCCTTCATTGCGGCCACAACTGGGCGCACGTTGACGAGCGCGCTTGGCGTTGCCTTGTCGTCTTCCTGAATGGTCATGCGCTCCTTGATGACGCGCTCCATGCGCAGGAGGCCGACGCGGAAGGCGTTCATGATCAACTCGCCATTGGCGCGCACGCGGCGGTTGCCAAGGTGGTCGGTCACGTCACGATGTGCGCCACCCTCGTTCGCGAGGATCAGGTGGCCAACAATTGCGGCGAGGTCTTCGCGCGTCAGCGTGCGCACCTCTGGTCCTGGAAGCTCAATGCCCATGCGCTCTGCCGTCTCGCTGAGGCGCTGGGTGAACTTGTAGCGACCAACGCGACCCAAGTCATAGCGTCGGCCATTGAAGAAGAGATTCTCGACGAGCGATCGTGCGTTGTCGCCGGTTGGTGGATCGCCAGGTCGCAGTCGCTTGTACACCTCAACGAGTGCCTCGCTGCGCGTTGCCGTGCCATCCTTCTCGAGCGTGTTTGCAAGATACGGATGCTCAGGATTGCTGGTGAGTCGTGAGAAGAGTCCGGCGATCTCATCGTTGGTCTCGTAGCCAACGGCGCGAAGCAGCGAGGTGGCTGCAATCTTGCGCTTGCGATCAACCTTGACGTAGAGCTGGTCCTTGCCGCTTGTCTCGAACTCGAGCCATGCGCCACGGTTCGGAATAACCTTCGCCGACCAGAGGCCGCGACCCGAAACAGGATCAACGGTGTCGGTGTAGAAGACGCCAGGCGAGCGCACGAGCTGCGAAACAACAACGCGCTCCGCGCCGTTGATGATGAACGTGCCCTGTGTGGTCATCCATGGGAAGTCGCCCATGTAGATCTGCTGACGACGGATCTCACCGGTCTCAAGAACCTTCAACTCCGCGTTCACCATCAGTGGGCGGGCGTACGTGAGGTCCTTTGCGCGGGCGTCATCTTCGGTGACCTTCTCGTCCTTGAACTCGTAATCGAGGAAGTTCAGCTCCAGGCGCTTGCCAGTGAAGTCACGGATTGGGCTGATCTCTTCAAGGAGTTCGGCGAGGAAGGTCTTGGTCCCCTTTGGCAGCGGTGTCGCGCCAGGGATCCACTCAGGGCCGACAAATGCGGCGAATGAGTTGGTCTGTAGGTCAATAAGGTTTGGAATTTCGAGGATCTCAGGGATGCGCGAATAGAACTTGCGGCCTCCGGTGGCGCTGGCGCTAGCGGCGGTGCGAGTCGGCATGCGGCGGCTCCTTCGTCGATCCTGGACGCTCGGCGATATGGGCGCTGTTAAGTGGTCGCCCGAGGGCGAAAGGAGATACTAGACCCCAGAGCCAAACCTGGCAAGCGGGGCACCCTGGAGCCCCTCCCGGGAGGGGGTGGCGCTCCCCCCACCCCAAGCTGGGGCGGGGGGTATTCGCCGGATTGTTACTTGATCTCGACCTTGGCGCCAACCTCGGCGAGCGCGGCGACGATCTTCTCGGCGTCGGCCTGGGAGATCCCCTCCTTGACCGGCTTTGGAGCGGCGTCCACCAGGTCCTTCGCCTCCTTGAGGCCGAGACCGGTGAGCTCACGCACCACCTTGATGACCTGGATCTTGTTCGCGCCGACCTCTGTAAGGACGGCCGAGACGGAGTCGCTGCCTGCTGCGGCGTCTCCACCTGCTGCGGCGCCACCGGCGGCTGGAGCGGCGGCGACGGCGGCTGGAGCGGCGGCGCTAACGCCGAACTTCTCCTCGAACGCCTTCACGAACTCGGAAAGCTCTAGGACGGTCATCTCGCTGACGGCCTCGAGCAGCTGATCGGTAGTGAGCTTCGACATGGTTCTCTCCTTCTTCAGCCCAAATGGGCTGTATTGTTACAAAATGGACCGGACTACCGGCGGTTAGGCCCCTTCGGACTCGCGCTTCGTCTTCAGCCCACCGAGGGCGTAGCCCAGCTTCTGCAGCGGAGCGTTGAAGAGGAAGGCGAGCTTCTGGACCGGTGCCTGGAAGGCTCCAGCCACCGTGGCCAAGAGCACTTCGCGGCTTGGGAGCTTCGAGAGCGCCGTCAACTGGGCGAGGTCGAGAATCGACGTCCCCAGGATGGCCCCCCTGACCTCGGCGGCTGGGTAGGCCTTTAGGGCCGCCAGTACCGTCTTGGCCAGAACCGCCTCATCCCCAGTGCCGAAGGCAATTGCCGTCGGTCCTATGAGCTGTGACGGAAGGGTGGCGTTCCCCGCCTCGCTTGCGGCGACACGCATCAGGCGGTTCTTCACCACCCGGTACGTGATCCCCAGCGGCCGAAGCGTGTTACGGATGGCGGCGAAATCCGACACCGTAAGTCCTCGGTACGAGGTAAGGATGAGCCCGCGGCTCTTCGACAGCTCGTTCGCGAGCGAATCGATCGTGCTGCGCTTCTTCTGCGTTGGCACGGTTCCTCCTTCTCTGGACGCACAGGCCGGTGCGTCTCGGCGGATGCAGCTGGCACCCCTGCAACTCTTCGCGTCACAGGGGGTCGCGCGTTCCGCGAGAAACCCTCTGCCTCAGCATGCCCACTCGTTGGTCGACCTTGCGGTTGACCTCTGAGTGGCTTAAGTCCCCTGCCTCACGGCGGGGGTCACAGGCCCTCTTCGGCGAATCGTCGTATTTCGTCTCCCGAGCGTCTCCACTCGGGCGCTTCTGTTTCGGTCGGCCAACCGGGCCGACGCGGATGGGGAGTCTACCCCGCGACCGCCAGTAGTGCTGGCACGTCAACGGCAACACCAGGCCCCATGGAGGCTGAGATGCTGACGCCCTTGATGAAGGTGCCCTTGAGCCCCGTTGGCTTGGAGCGGTTCACGGCGTCGAGCAGGGTCGCCAGGTTTCCGACGATCTGCGCTTCGGTGAAGCTCGCCTTGGCGAAGCCGAGGTGGATGATCGCGGCCTTATCGACCTTGAACTCCACGCGGCCCGACTTCAACTCGGCGATGGTGCGCTCGAGGTCGTTGGTGATCGTGCCGGCCTTCGGGTTTGGCATCAGGCCCTTGCGGCCGAGCACCTTACCGAGCTTACCGACCTGACCCATCATGTCTGGCGTTGCAATGGCAACGTCGAAGTCGCTCCAGCCACCGTCAACCTTGGCGATTAGATCGGCGGCGCCGACCTCATCTGCGCCGGCCTTCGTCGCCTCGTTCGCCTTCTCACCCTGGGCGAAGACGGCGATGCGCACGCGCTTACCGGTGCCGTGTGGGAGGCCGATGGTGCCACGCACCATCTCATCGGACTGTCGTGGGTCGACACCGAGGCGAATGTGCACCTCGATCGTCTGGTCGAACTTCGCGGTCGCGGTCTTCTTCACCAGGGCAGCGGCCTCAGTTGGCTCGTACTGCTTCTCTGGGTCGACTAGCTTTGCCGCTTCGATGTAACGCTTACCGTGCTTTGCCATCTTGTTTCCTCCTTGTCGGCCGTTCGTCGGCCTCCCCCTTCACCGCGGGGTTGCGGCGATCGTCAGGCGACGACCTCTACTCCCATTGACTTTGCTGATCCCTCGATCATCTTGCAGGCCGCCTCAATCGTTGGGGCGTTGAGATCCGTCATCTTCTTGGTTGCAATCTCTTGCACCTGCGCGCGCGTGATCTTGCCGACGTTGCCGGCCTTGTGATCGCCAGCACCCTTCTCAATGCCCGCCGCCTTGCGGATCATGTCCGCAGCCGGTGGCGTCTTAAGAACGAAGGTGAACGAGCGATCCTCAAAGATCGTGATAACGGCAGGAATAACCTCGCCCTTGCGGTCGGCGGTCTTCTCGTTATACGACTTCGTAAACTCGACGATGTTGATGCCGTGAGGCCCGAGGGCCGTGCCGACAGGTGGCGCTGGAGTTGCCCCGCCCGCGGGGAGCTGCAGCGTGACGGTTGCGCGAATCTTCTGTGCCATGGTGCGCTCCTCTCTACTCTCGGATTACAGCTTCGATACTTGGAGCAGGTCGAGTTCCACAGGCGTCTCGCGCCCGAAGATCGAGACCAACACCTTGACCTTGCTTCGCTCTGGGTCGATATCCTCGACCGTGCCAACGAAGTCTGAGAATGGGCCGTCGTTCACGCGGACCGACTGACCCTTGACGAAGGCGACCTTGACTGTTGGTGCCTGGCCCACGCCGAGCTGTCGCAGGATCTGCTTCACCTCGGTCTCGGTGAGCGGCACTGGGTCGGCCTTCATGCCAGGGATTGCGGAACCGCCGACAAAGCTCGTGACGCCCGGCGTGTTGCGCACGACGTACCAGCTCTCCGGCTCCATGATCATGTCGACGAGGACGTAGCCCGGATAGATCTTCTTCTGCACGGTCGTACGAACGCCGCTGCGAATGACGATCTCGTCTTCCATCGGCACAACGACCTGGAAGATGCGGTCCGACATATCCATCGACTCAATGCGGTGCTCGAGGTTCGCCTTCACCTTGTTCTCAAATCCTGAGTAGGTGTGGATGGCGTACCAGTGTCGCTTCGCCGTTGGCGCCGGCTTCTCAGTGGCGGCGCTTCCGGTCTCGGGGCTCAGTGCATCAGTCACAGGTTTCTCCTCGTCGTCCAGATACTCAGGCGGGGTTGATCAGCTTGAGGACTTCGGTAAAGAGCAGGTCCCAGAAGGCGATGTAGAAGCCCACGACCAGCGAAGCGATGAAGACGAGCACGGTAAGCACGCGGACCTGTGCGCTCGTTGGCCATGCCACCTTGCGCAGTTCCGAGATTGCCTCCGAGAAGAACTTTCGGATTCGCTTCACGCTCGTTTGCTCCTTCGCTTCACTTCACTCCCTCTGCGGCCGTAGCCGAGAGGCTGGCAGGGGCGGCCGGACTCGAACCGACAACAACCGGTTTTGGAGACCGG